>NZ_JBMPOW010000030.1:0-56833 GCF_049340205.1 Undibacterium sp. Ji49W
CTGATCCGGAAGTAATGATAGAAATGAACATGACGCCATTGATTGACGTCATGCTGGTATTGATCATTATGTTGATTATTACCATTCCTATTCAGAACCATGCGATCAATCTGAACATGCCGACAGGTCCATCACCACCACCATTGGTCGAGCCGGTAGTAGTTAATATCGACGTGGACTTTGATGGTACGGTATTGTGGGATGGCGTGGCAGTCAACCCGACTGAGCTGGATGCCAAGTTGCAGGCAGCCGCGACTGCAGCAGTACAGCCAGAAGTGCATTTGCGTCCAGTGGCTGTGGTACCGTACAAATCGGTGGCTGCGGTAATGGCAGCAGCACAGCGCAAGGGTGTGACCAAGATCGGGATGGTCGGGAACGAGCAGTTCCTGAAATGACAAATATTCATTTCAAGACGATTTCGGCGCATCAATGCTGAGTTCTTAAGGTATGATAGAAAATTGGCAGGGGGCTTCCCTGCCATTTTTCATATTCACGGGTTGAGCCCAGGTTTTTCTGAAGCTGCAGTCCCAAAGTTTATTAAATTTATTGATTGAGAGATCAACATATGAAGCAACTTCGCTTGTCTCGTATCGCTGTACTGATTGCAGCTATTGGCTTTGCCGCCGCTCCAGAATTAACTAATATTGCAGCAAACCAGGCCTATGCTCAGGAATCCATGCGTCCTGAAATCGGTCGTATCGTCCAGGCGGCCGGTGAGTTGTACAAAGCGAAAAAATACAAGGATGCGCTGTCCAAGATTCATGAAGCGGACAGCGTTGGTGGCAAGTCAGTCAATGAAAATTTCACCATAGAGCGCATGCGCCTGTCGATCGCCTCTGCTGCTGGCGACAATGATTCGGTTATCCGTTCTGCTGAAACGATAATTTCTGCCAATAAGTTGCCAGGTAAAGAGCAGTTGCAGATGATACAAGTGCTGGCGAATGCCTATTTTAAATCAGGCAATTACTCGAAAGCAGCGCAATGGTATAACCGCTATTATGCGGATGGCGGTACTGACTCTTCCCTGCGTCCTTACCTGATCCAGGCGATGTCACAGAGTGGTGACAGCGCCAAGGCCATGAAAGAAATCAAGGCTGAGCTGGCAGCGGATGAAAAAGCTGGTCGTACACCAAGCCTGACCAATCTGGAATACCTGTCCAATGATGCATTGAAGAACAAGGACATGGCCACTTATTCCAGCGCGCTGGAAAAAATGGTTTCCTTCCATGGCAAGAAAGAATACTGGGTCAACCTGCTGAATAATATGCAGAAGCAACCAGGCTATTCCGAGCGTCTGAAACTGGATCTGATGCGCCTGAAGCTGGCCCTGGGTCAGATCACCAAAACTGCTGACTATATGGATATGTCTCTGTTTGCTATCCAGGCTGGTTTCCCGGCGGAAGCAACAAAGATTATTGATGCAGGCTACAAGGCTGGTGTCTTGGGCGAAGGCAAGGATGCTGATCGTCACAAGCGTTTGCGCGATATGGCGACCAAAGCACAGGATGACGCCAACAAAACCATGGCAGCCAACGAAGATGAAGCCAAAAAAGCCAAAGATGGCTCGGGTCTGCTTAATATCGGCTACAACTATGTGGCAGCAGGCAAGTTTGACAAAGGCCTGAGCATGATGGAAGAGGGCATTGCCAAAGACAATCTGAAGCATGAAGATGACGCCAAATTGCACCTGGGCGTGGCCTACATTCAGGCGGGTAAAAAATCCGCTGCGGTCAAGATGTTGAAGACGGTACGTGGCACTGATGGCACGGCAGATCTGGCACGTTACTGGGTTATCTACGCCAATCAGTCGATTAAATAAGTCTAAGTGATTGTGGATGGTACTGAAACGTCAGTACGATCAATGAAAAAAGAGATGCCGTGGCATCTCTTTTTTTTGAGAATAAATATCATTGTATTGTAAAAATACAAATGCAGTCTATGGACTCGAGACTTAATTAAGACTAAAATTGGTCTTCATTCATTTGCAATCGGGGTTTGACTATGAAATTTTCAACTCAGGTAAAGCCTATCAGCTACCTCAAGAGTCACGCTGCTGAAATTATCAAAGACATCACGGAAACCCGTGAACCTATGCTCATTACGCAAAATGGTGAAGCCAAGCTGGTTGTCATGGACGTCAAGAGTTTTGAAGAACAAGAAGAAACGCTCGCACTGTTAAAAATCCTGGCACTTGGTAATCGTGAAATTGAACAAGGCAAATTTCGCGATGCCGAAGATGTATTTGCTGAACTGGATAAGGCAGATCACTAATGGGCTTTAGGGTCGTCATACTCAATTCGGCCGAACAAGATCTGAGAGAGCTTAAAGCTTACATAGTAAAAGACTTTTCCTTGGACACATGGCGCACGACCTATGCCAAGATAAAAGAAGTTATCCGTAATCTGCAAGATTTTCCGCAGACGGGTTCAATTCCAGACGAAATTGAAAAGCTGAACCTCACACAATACAGACAAGTTTTATCTGGCATGAATCGGGTTATTTACGAAGTGCGGCAGGATATTATTTATATCCATATTGTTGTCGATGCCAGACGAGATATGAGCGCCTTACTCACGCGCAGGTTATTAAGGGCAATATAAGATGACTAAACTAAGATCAAAATTCGAGCTCAAGTATTTTCTGTGAGATTAGGCAAGGGTGCCATCAAAGGCGGGAATGGGGCATGGCAATAAAGAATAATACTTGGAAAGTTAGTCGCCTCTCTCCCCAGTATGGTTACATGCAATTGGATTGCATGTAACCAGCTTGAATGAGTCAGCTATGCTTCTTGCGACTGTTCTTGAGATGCGCGATCAATGATTTGCCACTGCTGCGTACTGGGGCGGCAGAGCGGTGTACGACCCGGGGTGCTGCCGCAGTATGGCGGGTGGCCAGTGGGGTATGCTGGCCTACCTGGGTCACGAATGGCACCTGCACACGCAAAGTCTGGCCGTGGGCAACATTCTCACGCTTCAGGTTGTTCCATGATTTCAGGTCGGCAATGCTGACGCGATAGCGTTTGGCGATGCCGGCTAGGTTGTCGTGCTTGCCAACTTTGTAGCTGACCTGGCGGGTAGAAGTTTTTTCCATGATCAGCTGGGCTTTTTCAGCGATTTCCAGCGAGATATCGTTGTCTGGTGCCTTGGTTGATTTGGGTACCAGCAGGGTGGAACCTGCCTTCACCATCATTTTTGCCGGGATCAGGTTAACTTCACGTAACAGTTCTGGTTTCAGCCCCAGTTTGCCTGCCAGTGATTCGACGCGTTCGGTTTTTTGCACCGTATGGGCAGACCAGGTGGACAAGGGGCCCTGCCATTTGCTCAGGTTCTCCCTGAACAGTGCCGCATTGTCGGTCGGCAGTAAAATCTTGGTGTTGCTGTCTCCGGTGATGACCGGCCGGTTGAATTGTGGATTCAATGCGGTAAATTCATCCAGCGGCAATTCTGCCAGTTGTGCGGCGACGCGCACGTCAATGTCTCTGGTTTTTTCTATCGTGACAAAGTAGGGCTGGTTGTCCAGCTTGGGCAGCGCCAGGCTGAATTGTTCCGGGTGGCCGATGATGTTTTTAACCGCCTGCAACTTCGGCAGGTAATTTTTTGTTTCGTTCGGCATGTGTACCGACAGACTCTGGAAGTCGATAGGCAAGCCAGCAGCCTGCTGTTTCTTGATGGCACGTTGCACCGAGCCTTCGCCCCAGTTGTAGGCGGCCAGTGCCAGTTGCCAGTCACCAAACATGCCGTACAGTTTTTCCAGATAATTCAGGGCCGCATCGGTAGAATCCAGCACGCCGCGCCTGTCATCCTTGAACATGGTTTGTTTCAGGTTGAAATCACGTCCCGTTGCCGCCATAAACTGCCACATGCCGGTTGCCTTGGCGGTGGAGATGGCTTGCGGGTTGAAAGCGGATTCAATGAAAGGCAACAGCGCCAGTTCTGTGGGCATGCCACGCTTTTCCAGTTCCTCGACCACATGGTAGAGATAGCGTGAGCCACGCTGCACGGTGCGCAATATATAGTCAGTGCGGGTGCTGTACCAGGCCAGCTGATTGCTGACCAACTGATTTTCCAGATCGGGTATGGCGTAACCGGTGCGGATTCTGTTCCACAAGTCACCATTCTTCTCTGTATATTCAAGCGTGCCTGTATTTGTTGCCATTTCTGCCGCCATAGGCCTGGGCAGCGACATTTCTGGGACAGCGGTGGGTGTTGTCGCTATCGTTGGTACGGGCGCAATGGTTTCCGGTGCAGATGCCAGCGCGAATGCAGGTGGCGCGTCAGCCAGGCAAATTTGTGGCGCAACGTAGCTGAGCAGCGCGGCAGCAAACAGGGATGAAGAGCGTAGGGGGAATCGTTTCATAGGCAATAGTGTGTCTGATCGACCATGGTCAACGTGGATTGCAGGATCGTGAGAGTGTACGCAAGTGCGCTTTGCAGCGTCAAGGAAAATGTCAATGAAATGACAACTGTTACATCTATAGACCAGTATTTTGCCTGTTGATTACATGCAAGTGCTGGTATTGGAGCTTTAAATTATGCTTATGGGGTGTAAATATCGCTAATGTGGCTATATCTCACCGATTTGAAAGCTTATTTCTTGTAAGTCGAATATTTTATGACAGATGTCACCAAGTTATCATCGCGTTCTGGAAGGGACTGTTGAAGTTGCCATGCCTTATCAGCATTCATTCACATTCAACAGTCCCTATTTATGAAATGAGTTCTACTGAGTTGTACTTATGCTGCCTGTAGTTGCAATTGTTTTTCCTCTATCGGCAAATGTATCAAGGCAGCACCGACTGCCAGCGTGATATCGATATACCAGACCAGGTTGAAGTTACCGCTGGCTTCGAAGATTTTGCCGCCTAGCCAGACTCCCAGGAAACCACCCAGTTGATGTGCCAGCATGATGATGCCAAACAGGCTGGCCATGTGTGTCGGGCCAAAGAACTTGGCGACCAGGCCGGCTGTGGGTGGTACTGTGGACAGGAAAGTCAGACCCATGACGGCAGCAAAGACCAGTACGACGGGGCCAGTCTTGGGTGTCAGCAAGAACACGATGATGGCCAGGGCGCGTGTCGCGTACAGCAGCGACAGCAGGGATTTCATGCGCCAGCGACTCACTGCCAGGCCCATGGAAATACTGCCAACAATATTGAACAGGCCCAATATACCCAGTGACCAGGCGCCATAGGTTGGCGGCAAGCCGCACAGGCTGATCACGCCCGGCAAGTGCGTAGCCAGAAAAGCGACATGAAAACCGCAGACAAAAAAGCCTGTTGCCAGCATCAGGTAACTGGGGTTTTTCAGGGCACTGTAGATGGCTTCTTTGGTACTGGTTGGTACGTGCCCGACAGTTGTGTTTTGCACAGGTGTGCCACGCAACAGAAAAGCAGCGGGTAGCGCCAGCAACACCACCAGGCCCAGAATCTGCATCGCATTATTCCAGCCGTACTGACTCATCAGCCATACTGCCAGTGGCGCCATCAGGAACTGGCCAAACGAGCCACCTGCATTAATGATGCCAGTGGCCAGGCCGCGCTTGTCTGCCGGGATCATGCGGGTAGCGACTGACATCAGCACAGCTGGTCCGGCCATGCCGGCCCCACCTGCCGCCAATATGCCTATCGCAAAGATCAAACCAGCGGTGGTGGTCATCAATGGCGTGATAAAGGTACCTAGTGCCACCAATATCAGGCCAATGAATAACACGCGGCCAGCTCCCAGTTTGTCGGCAATGGCCCCGGCAAACGGCTGCGTCAAACCCCACCATAACTGACCAAAGGCGAATGCCAGGCTGATATTGCCTACGCCAAGGCCGGTAGACGTATTCATAGGACTGAGAAACAAGCCCATGCTTTGCCGTGCGCCCATACTCAGGGCAAAGGTGCCGGCCGTGCCTAACAATACCAGCCAGACGGCCGGGTATTTGTTCACAAAGTTGCTTTGAGTATCCATATGGGTTTCCGGTAATGGGTGGTGAGCAAATGCTGAAAAACCAATCAAAGGTTCACGCGGGTTCATGCAGGTTTATGCATTTTTATTTATAGATGATGGCCATCATGATTGTATATATTACGGTCATAATTTATAATGTCAAGACAATTTCTTGTGTGGGAGGCCGTAATGAAAGTCAGCAGAGAGCAGGCAAACGAAAATCGCGAGCGCATTCTGAATGTAGCAGCGCAATTATTTCGTGAGCAGGGCTTTGACGGTGTCAGTGTGGTTGACCTGATGAAGGGGGCGGGCCTGACCCATGGTGGATTTTATGGAAATTTTTCTTCCAAAGAAGATTTGATTGTGCAGACCTGCGCTCGCAGCCTGGGGCGTTCCGCAGACAGATGGAAAAGATGGAAATCAGAATCGCCAGAAACGACCCTGTCACGCATAGTCACAGACTATTTGTCGGCAGCGCATCGCGATGCACCCGGCCGTGGCTGTGCGCTTGCAGCACTGGGTTCTGACATGGGCAGGCAGGGTGAGGCCGTGCGCAAGACCGCCAGCAAAGGCGCGCATGATCTGATTGCTGTGCTGGCAGAACTATTGCCGGGAGATACTGAAACGGAAAAAGAAGATCAGGCGATGGCAGCTTTTGCCAGCATGGTAGGAGCGGTCATGCTGGCGCGTGCGGTGGATGATGCAGGGTTTTCGCAGCGCATCCTGCATGCAGTTGCTGTGACTTTGGAAAAACAGGCCGTCGCTGTAAAGCTTCAGGAGCCTGCAATCTGACGTGGCAGGCTCCCGTCTGGTCGGGCTTGCCGGACTTGCCGGACTTGCCGAGCTTACCAGATTTACTCTTCGTTCTTGTGCAAATCAAATTGCAGCGCCGCCAGTTTGGCATACACGCCACCTTGTTCGACCAGTGAGGCATGGGTACCAGTTTCCACAATCTTCCCATGTTCCATGACGATGATGCGGTTTGCCCGCTGCACGGTCGCCAGGCGGTGTGCAATGATCAGGGTGGTGCGGCCTTGCATCGCCACTTCCAGTGCACCCTGTACCAGACGTTCTGATTCTGCATCCAACGCGCTGGTGGCTTCGTCCAGTAGCAGTAAAGGCGGGTTTTTTAGCAGGGCACGGGCGATGGCTATCCTTTGTCTTTGTCCACCAGACAGGCGCACACCGCGTTCGCCCAGGAAGGATTGATAGCTTTCCGGCAGTCTTTCTATGAATTCATGCGCGGCTGCCATTTTGGCGGCGGCGATCACTTCGGCATCTGTGGCATCGGCGCGGCCATAACGGATATTTTCCATGGCGTTGGCAGAAAAAATAATGGTATCTTGCGGCACGATGCCGATGGCGGCACGCAGGTCGTGCAGGCTTAGTTGACGGATGTTGACACCATCAAGACGTATTTCACCTCGCTGTGGATCATAAAAACGCAATAGCATCTGGAACAGCGTGGTCTTGCCGGCACCAGACGAGCCGACAATTGCCACCGTTTCGCCTGGCCGTATATCCAGATCAAGCTCAGACAGTGCAGCAGTGTTGGGGCGTGAAGGGTAATAAAATTCCAGTCCCTGCAATGACAGTGCAGCGCCACTGGCGTCATGCTCAGCCCTGGCTGGCAGACGCAAAGCCAGGTCAGGAGCCGGATTCTGAATCGGTGACTGCACCTCAATCAATTCCAGCAAACGCTCGGTCGCCCCGGCAGCGCGCTGGGCATCGCCCATTACTTCGGACAATGCGCCGACGGCACCGGCAACAATGGATGCGTACAGAATGAACTGACCAAGTTCACCGCCGCTCATGCGGCCCTGCATAACGGCATGCGCGCCGAGCCACAATACAAATACGATGGCGCCAAATACCAGCAGAATGGCAATCAGCGTCAGCAATGATCGTGCGCGTATGCGACGCATGGCAGTATTGAAGGCACCTTCCACCGAGCCAGAGAAGCGTTGTGCTTCGATATGTTCATGGGTAAAGGCTTGCACCGTAGGCATGGCATTTAAAATTTCGCCAGCGATGGCTGACGCATCGGCTATCCGGTCTTGCGAATCGCGCGACAGCTTTCGTACGCGGCGGCCAAACAGGATGATTGGCAGCACCACTACCGCCAGCGTGACGATAATGATGGATGACAGTTTGGGGCTGGTAATGAACAGCATCACCAGCCCACCGAGGAAGAGCAGGAAATTGCGCAAGGCCATCGATATGCTGGTGCCGACTACGGTCTGTATCAGCGTGGTATCAGTGGTCAGGCGCGACAGCACTTCACCGGTCTGTGTGGTTTCAAAAAATTCCGGGCTTTGCGTCACCACGTGGGAATACACGGCGTCGCGTATGTCAGCCGTCACCCTTTCACCCAGCCAGGACACCATGTAAAACCTGGCTGCAGTGGCGATGCCCAGTACGCAGGCGACGCCAAACAGGGCAATGAAGGTCAGGTCCACATGCTTGATGCTATGATCGCCGCCACCAAAACCCAGGTCTATCATCTGGCGGAAGGCATAGGGAATAGCCAGGGTCGCGCCAGCCGCCACCAGCAAGGCAATGCCGGCCAGCACAAACTGCATCTTGTACGGACTTAAGAAGGGCAACAATCCTTTCAGCGTTTGCAGACTGCTGCGCTGGGAAATGTCAGTGCCGGTAGGGGAGGTGGTCATGCGTAGTCCAGAATAGGGGGCAGGCGTGAGCTAAACAATAGCAAAGCGAATAGATGATGTCGGCCTGGTCAAAATCAATAGCGCAGACCATTCTTTTTATCCTTGTGGCAAAGGTTTATGGCTTGTCTGGCAAGATGTTCTGCCATGTTTGTGATGGGCTTTGTCAACAAATGTAAAGCAAATGCGTTGATACTGCATCGTCGCTTAAAACATCATCATTTAAAGTCATTATTGCTATGTACCTTATATCAAAACCCGGTCAACGTGTCATCCTGGCAGCCGTTTTGGCTTGCAGTTTTTTGTTAAGCGGCTGTCAATCGACCGTTAACCGCGTCAATGACTGCAAGCTGGGTGACTGGATCACTATCGGCAGTAAAGATGGGGCAGAAGGGCTGGACAAGCGTTTTGATGACAGGCGAAGGTTTTGCTCGCTGATCGATGGCGACAAGATCAAGGCGGAATCTGCCAGCAATTATGAACAGGGCTGGGCGCAGGGTAACCAGATTTTCTGGTCACGGCTAGGGCGGGAAGACGGTCGTAATGCCCGTGCCATCAGTTATTTTGATGCCCAGGTTAAATCAGATGTAGTAGGACGCAATAGCACGCCGCTGAACCGTCCCGCTTATGAACAAGGCTGGCAGCAAGGCAATGCCGATTACTGGTACCAGACCGGTTTGCAGGATGGCAAGGCCGGGCGCAATGCCAGCGAAGAAGCATCCCGTGCCAGGTCGGGTGCGGCAATCGGCTTCCAGGCCCCCAGCTACCAGCGCGGCTGGGCCGATGGCAATTACGCCTATTGGCAGCAATTGGGTTATCAGGATGCGCATGATGGCATACCCGACAGTGAATTGGCTGCCAGAGTCAGGACGGCCACAGCCAGCGGCCTGCAAGTGCGTGAAGACGCTTACCATGTGGGCTGGAATCGCGAGATCGTCGAATACTGGAAGAACCTGGGCTGGAATGATGCAGTCAGCGGACGTGATATCCATACCCGTCGCGATGATGCCAAACGACGTGGCCTTAAAATATTCGAGCTTGAATACCAGCAAAAATGGGAACAAAGATTATTGCAATACTGGACCGATGCCGGTAACAGCGACGGCTATGGCCATCCCAACCAGCTGGAGCAGCGCATGGCCAATGCGCGACGTGACAATGTTTTCGTGATTGCACAGACCCGCGATGTCTATGAACAGGCCTGGATCAGCCAGAATGCACGTTACTGCACGGTCGACAATGCCTTCAACTGGGGCCGTGAAAATAAAGGCATGGCAATTGAGGTATGCAATATCAGTATGCAGGGTAATTTGCGTCGTGCCATGCTGGGTGGGCAGGATTATGAAGAACTGTCGCGAAAATATAGTCAGACACATGCCGATTTGCTGGCACATGAAGATCGCCATGCCGATGCCGAACGCAAGTTACGCAGGCTAGAGCAGGATATCAAGCGCGATCAGGATGATAAAAATCGCCCTAAAACCGAAGACAATGCCAACATCGACCGCAAGCGCGAACGTGAACGCCGCGAGCTGCAAGAATTCCTGAACGGCAGCCGCAGACGCATCGATGATTTGCGTGCATGGGAATTCCGTTATGACCAGCAAATGCGCCAGATCAAACGGGATTTATATTTGTAAAAAGGCGATCACGGCAGAGTCCGGGCATAGAAGTGTAAAATCAGCAAACATACCCGGAATGAGAGATGCTGATGAAACGTCTGTTGAAATGGAGTTTGCTGTTACTGGTTGGCTTGATCATCATCGCGCTGATCGCTGTTTCGGTGTACGTGTACGGCAAGCGGGTCCAGCGCTCAGGTGTTGGTGAACTGAGCGGCCTCAGTGCCAAAGTCACCGTGCAATATGATGAACGTGGTGTGCCGCATATCGAAGCAAAAAATGAAGCCGACCTGTATCGTGCCTTAGGCTATGTGCATGCGCAAGACCGTCTGTTTCAGATGGAAATGGCGCGCCGCCTGGCACGTGGCGAACTGGCAGAAATCCTCGGGCCCAAGCTGGTCGATACCGACCGCCTGTTCCGCACCCTGGGCATACGCAAGCATGCGGCAGACTATGCGGCAAAGCTGGATCAGAATTCCGCCCCGGTAAAAGCCCTGAATGCGTATCTGGATGGCATCAATCAATTCCAGTCTGGCCATGCCGCCCCGCTGGAATTTGATTTATTGGGTATTCCCAAACGCCCGTTTACTGCGGAAGACACCATCGCCGTTTCTGGCTATATGGCCTACAGCTTTGCCGCAGCCTTTCGCACCGAACCGGTGTTGACACAGGTACGTGACCAGTTGGGGCAAGACTATCTGCGCATATTTGATCTGTCATGGTATCCGCAGGGTGTCATCAAATCTGGCCCCAAATTAAGCCAGTCGGACTGGGATGGCTTACAGCGCATTGCCACCACCAGCCAGCAAGCGCTGGAGGAATTCGGCTTGCCGCAACTGGAAGGCAGCAATGCCTGGGTGGTGGCGGGTAGCAAAACTGTCAGTGGAAAACCTTTGCTGGCGGGTGACCCGCATATTGCCTATTCGGTCCCCGCAGTCTGGTATGAAGCGCATTTGAAAATGCCGGGCTTTGAACTGTATGGGCACCATCAGGTGTTGAACCCGTTTGCGCTGCTTGGCCATAACAGCCAGTTTGGCTGGACACTGACCATGTTCCAGAATGATGATCTGGATTTAATTGCTGAAAAGGTAAACCCGAAAAATGCCAACCAGGTCTGGATCAAAGGGCAGTGGGTGGACATGCAAAATCGCGAAGAAATCATTAAGGTCAAAGGCAGTGATCCGGTACGCCTGCAACTGCGGTCTTCGCCACACGGCCCTATCATCACCGACGCATTTCGGGATAATTTCCGCAATAATCCGGTGGCCATGTGGTGGGCATTTCTGGAAACAGAAAACCCAGTGCTGGACGCTTTTTATGAGCTGAACCGTGCCGGCACGCAGCCCATGGCCAGCAAGGCCGTCAGCAAAATCCATGCGCCCGGCCTGAATGTATTGTGGGCCAATACCAGTGGCGATATTGCCTGGTGGGCTGCGGCCAAACTGGTCAGACGCCCGGCAGAGGTGAACCCGGGTTTCATCCTGGATGGCAGCACTGCCGAGGCCGATAAGCCAGGCTATTATGACTTCGCTGACAACCCGCATGAGATCAATCCAGAACGTGGCTTTATCGTCTCAGCCAATCAGCAGCCTTTGCCTTCGGTTAATTTTGCCATTCCCGGTTATTACAACCTGCCAGAACGGGCGCGCAGGCTGGAATATCTGTTGGCCAAACCCGGCATCAAATGGGATACCAAGAACAGCCAGGCCCTGCAACTCGATACCCGCACTGACTATGGTCCACAGCTATTGAAAAACCTGCTGCCTGTTTTACACCGGCAAGTCACCGATGCCGAAGGCCGCCGCCTGCTGGATCAACTGGAAAAATGGGATGGCAGTTACCAGATCAACAGCGTGGCACCCGTGATCTTCAGTCAGCTTTTGTACCAGGTAAGTTTTGCCGCCATGGCGGATGAACTGGGTGAAGTACAGTTCAAGAATCTGTTGCGTACCCGTGCGCTGGATATGGCCTTGCCACGCTTGCTGGCGGATGAACATTCTCCCTGGTGGGATAACCGCAAAACACCAACGGTGGAAAGCCGCGACGATATCATCCGTCTTGCATGGCGCGACAGTATCATCCACCTGCAAAATACTTTTGGTGCTGACAGCAAGCAATGGACCTGGGGCAGGGCGCATACATTGACACACAAGCATCCCTTGTCGCAACAAAAGCCGTTGGATAAATTGTTCAACGTCGGTCCCTTCGCTGCACCCGGTGGGCGGGAAGTGCCAAACAATCTGTCCGGCCCTATCGGTCCGGCTCCATGGGAAGTGACTTACGGCCCTTCAACCCGGCGACTGATAGACTTTGCCGATGCCAGCAAGTCGCTCGGCATCAACCCTGTGGGACAGAGCGGGGTCTGGTTTGACGCGCATTACAATGATCAGGCAGCAGGGTTCGTAGCGGGAAACTATGTGCAGCAATATCTGGATACGAAGGATGTAAGCGCGCATGCCAGGAGTGTGCTGGTGTTGCGCAAGAAATAGGTTTGCATGTCATTTAAAGACATGAATTTATTGTGGAAGCTGAGCGGCCTGGAATGACCACTCAGCTTCAGATTGCAAAGACAGTATACTTTCTTACTGCATTGCTTTCTTACTACATTACTTGCAACTCAGTTTAGCCAGTGACGTGCCCGCACCTGCGACTGCAGGCAGTTTTTGTTTCAGGCATGCAGGCTCATCTGGTGTGTAACTGTAAGCGATGCCAATCGGCAGGTGCGATGTTGTTACCCAGTCTGTAGCGTCGCGATTCGGCTTGGAATCGCTGGCCACCCATTTGATGCCGTAGGTATTGAAGTCAGCGGGAGTCTTGATATTATTGTTGCGCAATTCCCAGTAGCCGATGACATCACTGTCGCGGGAAGTCACAGGGTTTTGTGAATTCTCGAAATAGTTACTTTCGATCAGAGAATAGCCCAGCATGCGCACATTGATGCCGGATGTTTTGATATCGCTGTACAGGTTATTGTAGATATGGGTATAACCGCCGCGTTGCAGAGGCAGGCGTGAGCCTACGTTTTTGTAGTAATTGTGATGGAAAGTGATGTAACGGTCACTCGCATCGCTGTCGCTGGAACCGATCAGGCCAACTTTGTGGTGATCATGGATGTAGTTGTAAGAATAGGTGAGATGATGTGCACCTGCCTTGTTATCCACCAGGCCATCAAATTCCAGGTCGCCTGCACCCGGACATTCTGCCAGTGAGCTGAACAGGGTATTGTGATCGACCCAGACGTAACCGGGGAACTTGCCGCTCTGGCCTTCTATGCCTATGGCATCAATAGAGCCGGGTAGCAGACCTATGGTCATGTTGCGGATGATGATGTTGGTCGCGCCACCTTTAACAGCAATACCAAAATTGGCAGCGGAACCATTGCTGCCTTCAATGGTGACATTGCCTTTGTTCTTGATTTCAACAATCGCGCCTTTGGCTTTTTTCCATTGTGTACAGGCATCCGGAATAGTACGGAAGTCGAACGTGCCGGTGTAACGGATAACCAAACCACCAGTGCCATTGTAGGCATCAATCGCCGCTTGCATCTGTGCCGCTGTCGTGACAGTGACCGCTGGCACGGTGCCGCCGCCAGTGACCAGTCCGGCAAAGCCGCCGCTGTGTCCGGCTGGGACCGGTGTGGTGCCTGATCCATCACCCGTGCTGCCGCCATTCCCGCCGCCACTGCTGCCGCCGGTATCTGGTGTGGCGGCTGGGCCGACGGCACATTTCTCTTTGATATCCGACGTGGCGGTGACGCCAAAGGTCGCGGCGGTACAACTGACATTGCCAGACAGGGATTTCACTACCCATTTGTCTTTCAATCCAAATGACACTTGCAGTGCTTTATCGCCTACTTTGCAGATGCCACCTTCGTCGGCGCATTTGGAAAAGCCGGACGGCCAGTCTGCTGCATATGCAGAACCCATGCCACATGTTGTGATGGCGGCAAAGGCGATCAATTTCAACTTATTGCTATTCATTTTTTCTCCGGTCACTTCTTGGTTGCTTAGTCGTAAAAAAAGTTAGTCATTCGGGTTATTCATTCGAGGTGTTCATTCGAGGTAGTCATTTGCAGCAGGAAACGACAGGCAACGATGAATTCTTAGGGTCAGATATTTATACAATGGAAATAAAACCGTAGCGAAGAGTAGCAACTCATACATTGTTTTATGGCAATTGTTTCTACTTAATACAATAATTACAAATTAATACAGAAGTGAGCGCTGAGATGGATAGTGGTCTGGTAAGGTTAGCCCCTGTTTCCCGATTTTTTACTTTGGAAGCAGAGCAAATCTTGGCGAGTGGTTCTATTGCCTAAGAAGTCGGTAAAACTGTCTCGAAGTGCCGTTTCTGTGATTTTTTAACTATTCCCACAGCTTTTCTGCAAATATTTCCGCACCCAACTATCCAATCCGTGGCAAGCCTTATATAATCGCGCTACTTGATCGGGAGAGCGTGACGAAAGTCGCCGCCGAAGGGGCTAATACCCAAAAAACTCTCAGGCAAAAGGACCGATCGACGGGGTAGTTAAAAGTTGCCCCAACTCTGGAGAGCGGTAGCGGCATACACGTTTATTTTTATAAATATTCGCCGGGCTACCCACCGAAGGTGCGCGCGGGCAGCAAACATACATGGCTCCCGTAATCTCTCAGGTACCAGGACAGAGGGGTATGCGATTTCAACGCATGCGACGTTTACTCGTCGGCATGCGTTTGTTCGTCCCTTCAATCTGGTAATGAGGCATTCATGACGCAAACAGCGACATCACTCAAGGCAACTCCCCTCAATGCAGCCCATCGTGCGGCTGGTGCAAAAATGGTTGATTTTGGCGGCTGGGACATGCCTGTCAACTATGGTTCCCAAATCGAAGAACATCATGCTGTGCGCACTGATTGTGGCATGTTTGATGTATCGCACATGTGTGTCGTCGATTTGCAGGGTGAAAATGTACGCAGCTTCCTGCGTGGCCTGGTCGCCAATAATGTCGATAAATTACAGGTAGCGGGCAAGGCTCTGTATTCCTGCATGCTCAAGCCTGAAGGCGGCGTCATTGATGACCTCATCATTTACTTCTTCAGCGAAAACTGGTTCCGCCTGGTGGTCAATGCCGGCACGGCAGAAAAAGATATCGCCTGGATGAATGCCCGCAATACAGAAACCAATAGCGGCCTGACGATTACCCAGCGCCGTGACGGCGCAAATGCTTTTGCCCTGGTGGCAGTGCAGGGACCAAATGCGCGCGCCAAAGCCTGGGAAGTCTTGCCAGAAACCAAATCTGCCAGTGCAGATATCAAACCCTTCAATGCCGTGATCGTTGCTGACACTTCCTTTGGTGAAGTGATGGTGGCACGCACAGGCTATACCGGTGAAGACGGTTTTGAAATTGCGGTTTCTGCTGATCGTGTTAATGACTTGTGGAATGCCCTGGCAGCAGCAGGCGTCAAACCGGCCGGCCTGGGTGCACGTGACACCCTGCGTCTGGAAGCCGGCATGAACCTGTATGGCCAGGACATGGATGAAACCGTCAACCCGCTGGATGCGGGCCTGGCCTGGACGATTGATCTGGTCAGCGAACGTGATTTCGTCGGCAAGCAAGCCTTGCAGACGCAGGGACAGAATGCCCAGTTCCTGGGCCTGATCCTGCGTGAAAAAGGCGGCATCCTGCGCGCCCATCAAAAAGTCGTCTGCGCACAAGGCGAAGGCGAGATCACCAGCGGTACTTTCAGCCCGACCATGCAGCAAGCGATTGCCCTGGCGCGGTTGCCTATGGGTGTGTCTGTAGGCGATACTGTGCAGGTTGTTATCCGTGACAAGCAATTGGCCGCATCTGTGGTCAAACTGCCTTTCGTCCGTAACGGCAAAATCCTGGCTGCGTGATTTGAACCGGCAGTCTTACTGATTATTCTTTAATTTACTTATTTGGAGCCCATCATGAACGTACCAGCAGATCTGAAATACACCACATCCCACGAATGGGTACGCACAGAAGCAGACGGCACCATCACTGTCGGCATTACTGAATTTGCCCAGGACGCCTTGGGCGATATCGTTTTTGTTGACCTGCCCAAAGTCGGTACCGTACTCGACGCTGGTAAAGACTGCGCCGTGGTTGAATCTGTCAAGGCTGCCGGTGATATCTATGCTCCAGTCACAGGTGAAGTCGTTGCCATCAATGAAGCGCTGGCGGATGCACCAGAATCCATCAATGCAGATGCTTTTGCAGCATGGCTGTTCAAACTGAAACCAGCAAATATTGCTGATGTGGATGGCTTGCTGAGTGCTGAAACTTACGCCAAGAACATCGCTTAATTATTTGTTTAAAAGGGGTGATCTTGTGATCACCTCCTTTAATCTGGATTTGCCTGAATGCGGTTTGCCCTGCATAGCTCCGCCTGATATTCCACGTTACTCTTCTGTACCCCACATACCATGACCCGTCCTTCACTGACACAACTGGAAGCACACGATGCTTTCATCGCACGCCATATCGGCCCTTCTGAAGCAGAACAAGCCGCCATGCTGAAAACCCTGGGCTATGCAGATCGCACCGCCCTGATTGATGCCATCGTTCCGGCCAATATCCGTCGTCACGACGTGCTGCCACTGGCACAATTCACCGAAGCCAAATCTGAACAGGAAGCCCTGGCCACATTGAAGGCACTGGCGTCGAAAAACCGTGTACTGAAGTCTTTGATTGGTCAGGGTTATTACAACACGCATACACCTGGCGTCATCCTGCGCAATATCTTTGAAAACCCGGCCTGGTACACTGCTTACACACCGTATCAGCCTGAAATTTCCCAGGGCCGTCTGGAAGCCATTCTGAACTTCCAGCAAGTCATCACTGACCTGACTGGCATGGACATTGCCAATGCATCGATGCTGGATGAAGGCACTGCTGCGGCAGAAGCCATGACGCTGATACAGCGTGTTGGTAAATCCAAATCCAATGTGTTTTATGTTGCTGCCGATGTCTTGCCACAAACCCGTGAAATCATCGAAACCCGCGCCAAACCGCTGGGGATAGAAGTACGTACCTGCGCCGGTACTGAAGCGCTGGAGAATGAATGCTTTGGCGTCTTGCTGCAATACCCTGGTGTCGATGGTTCCATCAGCGATTACCGCGAATACGCGGCGGCCTTGCATGCCAAGGGCGCGATGGTCATCGCTGCTGCTGATCTGCTGGCACTGACACTGATCGCCTCACCAGGCGAATGGGGTGCTGACGTTGTCGTCGGTAACAGCCAGCGTTTTGGCGTACCGCTGGGTTTTGGTGGCCCACACGCGGGTTACATGGGTACACGCGATGCATTCAAACGCAGCATGCCAGGCCGTCTGGTAGGCGTGACGATCGATGCGCAAGGCAACAAGGCATATCGCCTGGCCCTGCAAACACGTGAACAGCATATCCGCCGCGAAAAAGCCACCTCGAATATCTGTACTGCCCAGGTTTTGCTGGCAGTCATCGCTTCCATGTATGCCGTCTATCACGGCCCGGCAGGCTTGCGCCAGATCGCCTTGCGCGTACATCGTTTGACTGGTGTACTGGCTGGCGGTCTGAAACAACAAGGCTTGACCATCGCCAACACAACTTACTTTGACACACTGACAGTCAATGTCGCCAATGCTGTTGCCTGCCATCAGGCCGCCGAAGCAGCTGGCTACAACCTGCGCCAGATCAGTGCAACGCAGGTTGGTGTCTCTGTTGATGAGACAGTCACACGTGCTGATGTTGAAGCCCTGTGGGCGATTTTTGCCAAAGCAAGCGGCATCACAGCGGCATTGGATTTTGCGGCGATAGAAGCAGGTGTCAATGATGCTTACCCGGCAGCGCTGACACGTGGCACGACTTACCTGACGCACCCAACTTTCAACCGCTATCACGCAGAACATGAAATGCTGCGTTACCTGCGCAGCCTGGCTGACAAGGACCTGGCGCTGGACCGCACCATGATACCGCTGGGTTCATGCACAATGAAGCTCAATGCCACCAGCGAAATGATCCCGGTCACCTGGCCAGAATTTTCCAGCATCCATCCATTTGCGCCAAATGACCAGACTATTGGTTACCGCGAAATGATCGACCAGCTCGAAGCCATGCTTTGCGCAGCAACTGGCTACGACGCCGTATCCCTGCAACCGAATGCCGGCTCGCAAGGTGAATACGCAGGCTTGCTGGTGATCCAGGCTTACCACGCATCCCGTGGCGAAGCACACCGCAATATCTGCCTGATTCCATCGTCTGCACACGGCACAAATCCAGCATCCGCCAGCATGGTAGGTATGGATGTGGTTTTGGTTGCCTGCGATGACAAAGGCAACGTTGACCTGGCTGACCTGCAAGCCAAGGCAGAAAAACATAGCGCCAACCTGGCAGCAGCGATGGTGACTTATCCATCTACGCATGGTGTGTTTGAAGAAGGCATACAGCAATTGTGCGACATCGTGCATAGCCACGGTGGTCAGGTCTATGTCGATGGCGCGAACATGAATGCGCTGGTCGGCGTAGCCGCACCGGGCAAGTTTGGTGGCGACGTTAGCCATCTGAACCTGCACAAGACTTTCTGTATTCCTCACGGTGGTGGTGGCCCAGGCGTAGGCCCGGTTGCAGTTGGCGCACATCTGGCGAAGTTCTTGCCTAACCAGAAATCCACTGGTTATGTACGTGGCGAAGATGGTATATCTGCCGTCAGCGCTGCACCATTCGGCTCTGCCAGCATCTTGCCTATCTCATGGATGTATATCGCCATGATGGGCTCTGAAGGTTTGAAGGCTGCGACAGAGACAGCGATTCTGGCCGCCAATTACATCGCCAAACGCCTGGCTCCGCATTACCCTGTTCTGTACAGCGGTCATGATGGCCTGGTCGCGCATGAGTGCATCCTGGATTTGCGTCCATTGACTGATGCGACTGGCATTTCCAATGAAGACGTGGCAAAACGTCTCATCGACTTTGGCTTCCACGCACCGACCATGAGCTTCCCTGTGCCTGGTACCTTGATGATAGAACCGACAGAAAGCGAATCCCAGGCCGAACTCGACCGCTTCATCGATGCGATGATCAGCATCCGCGAAGAAATCGCCAAGGTCGCCAGTGGTGAATTCGACGCCAAGGACAACCCGCTGAAACATGCACCACATACGGCAGAAGTGTTGATCGCCAATGAGTGGCCGCATGCTTACAGCCGTGAGGTAGCTGCTTATCCGGTAGCTTCCCTGCGCAAGAATAAGTACTTTGCGCCGGTTGGCCGTGCTGATAACGTCTATGGTGACCGTAACCTGTTCTGCTCTTGCGTGCCGGTCAGTGATTACGAATAAACCAGTTGTAGTTTTGCTCTGATGAAAAACGGACATGTTTGCATGTCCGTTTTTTTTAATCATCATCGATAGGCGAAAGTTTCAGATCAGGACTGTGTTTTGGGACGCTATGCCCTGGCGCAATAGTTTCTCGAATTGCTCGGCCCCAACGGGTCTGCTGAAAATATAACCTTGTCCTTCTTCGCAATGCTGTTCCTTGAGGAAGGATAGTTGTTCTTCTTCCTCGACGCCTTCAGCGATGACTTTTTGTTTCAGGCTATTTCCCATCGCGATAACGGCGCTGGCGATGATGCCATTGCTATCGGTTTTGTTGTTGCCTATATCCTGTACGAATGACTGGTCAATTTTCAGTACGTCGATGGGGAACTGGTTAAGATAGCTGAGACTGGAGTAGCCGGTGCCGAAATCGTCGATGGCCAGTTGTATACCCATGTTTTTTAATTGTTCAAGGATGGCGATACTGCCTTCTGCATTGCGCATCAAGACACTTTCGGTAATTTCCAGTTGCAGGCAGGTTGGGGGCAGGCCGGTTTCTATCAGTATGGTTTTCACGCCTTCTACAAAATCCTGGCGGCGAAATTCAACGGCTGAAATATTTACCGAAATGGTGGCAATGTCCAGGCCACTATCCTGCCAATGCCTGGTCTGTGCGCAGGCTTCGCGCAGTACCCATCGACCAACCGGAACGATGACGCCACAGTCCTCGGCAATGCCGATAAAGCGTATTGGCGGCACCATGCCCCATTGCGGATGCTGCCAGCGCAGCAAGGCTTCTGCGCCAGTGATTTCGCCAGTTTTCAGGTTGATCTTGGGTTGATAGTGCAAGAAGAATTCATTGCGTACCAGCGCTACACGCAGATTGGCTTCAATCACCTGACGTTCCACGGCGCGCACATTCATTTCGGGTTTGAAAAACTGATAATTATTGCGCCCCTTGTCCTTGGCCTGGTACATGGCTGTATCAGCATTCTTGATCAGGGTTTCTGCATCGACACCATCAGACGGATAGACGCTGATGCCTATGCTGGAGGTGACATGCAGTTCATGTTTATTGATATGGTGCGGCGTTGCCAGAGACTTCAATAATTTCTCTGCGGTCAGGGCCGCATTCTCGGCAGATTTGTCGTCTGTGACCAGGATCACGAATTCATCACCACCCTGGCGGCTGACGGTGTCAGAGTTGCGTACGCAGGCGCTCAAACGTTCTGTTACTGATTTAAGCAGCTTGTCACCGGTGGCGTGTCCGAGTGAATCATTGATATGCTTGAAATTATCCAGATCCATGAACAGAATGGCCAGAAAACTACCGCGCCGTTTTGCCAGGCCAATTGCCTGTGCGATGCGATCATTCAGCAGGGCGCGGTTAGGTAAATTGGTGAGAAAGTCATGCTGTGCCAGGTGTGCCATTTTTACCGCCATGGCCTTGGCATCCGTAATGTCGTGAAACACCATGACTGCACCGGCAATATTACCGGCCGAATCGTGGATGGGGGCGGTGGAGTCTTCAATGGCAACTTCGCTGCCGTCGCGTCTGATGAGGATGGTTCCCGGTGTCAGGGTTGTTGCCATGTCCTGTTGCAATACCATCGCCACCGGATTGTCTTTTTCTTGTCGGCTTTCACTATGTATGATGGGCATGACGGTGGTAATCGGCTGGCCGCGTGCTTCTTCTCTGCTCCATAAGGTCATATGCTCTGCCGCGACATTCAAATAGTCAACATTACCTGCCATATCCGTGCCGATGACGGCATCACTGATAGAGTTAAGGGTGATCTCTGCCCGTACCTTGTCGATGTAGATGGATTCTTCTACTGCCTTGCGCAATATTACGTTACGCAAGGACTGCGGTACCAGGTAACTGGCAAAATGCCCTTTGGTCAAATAACCCTGGGCTCCTGACTTGACGGCCTCAATAGCCAGTGTTTCATCGTCACCGGACAGGGTGAGAATAGGGATCTGAGGTGCATTGGCGAATAAACTGTCAAAAGTTGCTATGCCCTCGCTGTCGGGCAGATGCAGATCTGCAAGTATGGCATCTACCTTGTGTTTTTGTATATGCGTGATGGCCTCTGACAGGCTGCCTGCGACCAGGATGTCATAGGGACCGTCACTGGTTTCACGCAGGGCATTCTGAAGTGATACGCGATCAGTAAGGTCGTTGGTGATAATAAGAATTCGCTGCGTCATAAGTCCGTTCCTTTGCCATGTCATGTTTCCATCTGACCAAAAATACGCGTTATGCCAGCAGGCGTCTGTGCGATGTCGCACAAAGCTGCCGACAATCAACTTATGAAGGGTGGATATCTTTTAATTTGCCAGAATCAGGCTTGCAGATACTAAAAAAGGTATCGCTAAATTTTTAGCCGATACCTTTGAACTTGAAAGTTGCGTCTGGTGTACAGCTTATTTACCCTTGTAAATCCCCGCTTCCAGTATCACGTCATTGCTACGGAAAATATAGGTAGTCTTGTTTTCTATCTGTTTGGAGACAGGATTGTTGTAACGATAATCGACCCAGCCCTTACCTTTGCTCTTCGCCAGCGTAAGAATGTCCTTGCGGTAGTATTTTCCGTCGGCATCTGGCAGGTCCAGCATGTTCTTGCCTATCAGTTTGGGATTGACGGGGTGGGCGATGATGGCGCCATCCATGCCGCGCATGTATAGGTAGAGTGAACCATTGATGAATTCAGGGTTTTTATTATTGATTTCCTGCGCCAGGGCATCCTTGCCATTTTTTTGCATATAGGCGACTCCTTTTTCTACCATGGCGATTGCATCGGCGGGACTATCTTCGGCATGCGCGAATTGAGTGGGGCTAAAAAAAAGAAAGGTGAATAGAGTCGCAAGCAATTTCAAGAATTTCATTTTGTCTCTCCTTGAATGTATGTCTGATATTTTGTTCCGTGTATAGACCGGTAGCCAGATTGCAGGGCATGAACTCAGGCTAGCGGAACTAATCCGAAAACGCAAAATGTTTAACCAGATATTGCTTTCGACCTGATGCCATTGTTGCTATTAAAGTGTGGCGCATGAAAGTGCATTGGGTGCTGGAGAGAGGGGACAAAAGGATTTAATCGCTGGTTTGCTCAATTCAATGATCGCGAAAAGATGTTTTACAGAAATATGTTGCCATGCGGAAAAAATATGCAGTAAAATATGCTCCGTGTTTCCGCATAGCAATTTTTGGCAATTCCTGGCAATTCCCATCTTTTTAAAAATCCTTTATTTATCATCGACTTCCATGAAAAAAATCATTTTAGCTGTAGCGCTGCTCGCTTCCTTTGTGTCTGTTTCTGCCAACGAAATCGCCCCTTCAGTTGATAAACAAACATGCGAAAAACCAGTTTATCCAAAATCTGCCTTGATGAATGAAGAAAGCGGCACTGTGGTATTGTCGATTCTGGTTGGCCCTGATGGCGCGGTGGTGGATTCCAAAGTCGAAAAATCCAGTGGTTCCAAAGCGCTGGACAAGGCAACACAGAAAATTTACTCTTCTTGCAAATTCAAACCAGGCGCAAAAGACGGCAAGCCTCAGCAAGCCTGGACCAAGCTGGAATATGTCTGGAATCTGTCTTAATAGCTGATTTTTGCTGATCGGCTTGATCAGCAAGACGAAAAAAGAGATGCTGCGGCATCTCTTTTTTTGCATCTGGCAGGGATGGATTTTGGTTAGATCGAATTATTGCAGCATCATCCGCTAAAGAAATAAGAAGTCTTGCCGATAGTTAATTAAATATAAGGCAAGAATTTATTTAGGGATGCTGCTAAACCATGTCGACTACTATTGCAGGTTTGAATACGGCGGCAACGACATCACCGAATGTCAGCCGGACGCAGGATGTGAACAGTCAGGTTGGTGCAGTGAATACTGCCACTGTGACAGCTATTTCGACAGCCGCTTCTTACCAGGTCAATTTACGGACATCGCATACTGAATCTGCAAGCCAGACTTATACCCAGTCAGGCGCAGCATCTACTACTACCAGCGCTGCGCCATCGCAATGGTGGGAAAACAAGAGCGACGATCATTTCAGTTATCTACTGGAACAAAATGCCATTGCAACGACCACCACGGCAGGGCGCTTCAATGGGCTTGCTTCCGGCCTGATAGAGCGTTTGCACACCACCGGCGCAGACGTCAGACAGGCATTCATAGCGACTTCAGTGGATGTGGGTGCGGACAGTAAAACCGTGGACCAGGCAGGGCAGGTCAGTTTGAATGACTTGCGTGACCGTCCCGACCAAAGCCTGGGGCTTACTGTGAAACTGGCTTCGGGCCGCAGCGTTACCTTGTCCATCAAAAGCAATGCCAGTGGACTGAGTGTAGAAGCCAGCAGCGATGCAGAATTGAGTGAGGCGGATAGCAAGGCGCTGGAGAAACTGGCGACCGGCCTGGAAGCAGCAGCGCAAAGCTATTTCACAGACCAAAAGATCAATCTTGACGCTTTGTCAGGCTTTGACACATCTGTGGTCAGCTCGCTGAAACTGAATATCAATGCAGGTGACCGTCAACTTGATTTCAGTATTGATCAGTCTCATCACCAGCTCAAGCTGACATCGGCCAGCGGTGTCGTTGATATTGATGTCAGCCATGACAACCCTGGCCTGAAGGGCAATGCGGCGCAAAGAAACAAGGCTATCCAGCAATTCCTGACGCAAATCGACAGCGCAGCCAAGCGTGGCAATGCGGATGAAGGACTGGTGTCGATGTATAAAGACGCGTTTTCTGCCATGCAGAAAATCAATACTTCTGACGGCGTCACTGGCCCGGCAAGCCTGGTGCCAGCGAAAGCGCCTGCCTTTTGGGATGGAAGCGCCGGGTCCTTGTTGACTGGACTGGCAGACTTTGACGCAAAGATCAAAGGGGTGACGACTTCACCCAACCCGGTCCGTTTGCAGGAAAGCGATTATTTTAATTTCCAGACCAGCCAGAAGACCACGCAGGAAGGTAATCAGGCGAATGGAAAGATCAGTCAGAACCTGGAATCCAGCCTGAGTGCAGCCTTTCATCTGGAATTGAAATCAGATAGAAAACCGGTGCTGGGTGAGAGCAAGAATTCGCAAAACTATCGCTATGTCAAGGTAGACGATCATGAAAGCAGCAAGCTGACTATCGGTTTTGAAAAAAATCAGTTGAATAGTGCACGTCTGGAAAAAAGCCATGACCGCAATCTATCCATATCCCGTTACGAATTGGGTAAGCTGGTGGACACCAAAAATTCACCGGACAAACAATCGACAGTCATTGATTTTGCGGTCGGTTCAGGTCTCAACAATACGGCAAGTGAACAGGCTTTACAGCGCCAGCGCATCATTGCCGCATTGAGCGGGAAAATCTTCTCCGACAGTTGATCCTGATCACCGATTTAGCGTAGCCGGCGCGGCTGGTTTGATTGGCTTGGCTGACCTGGCCGACCTGACTGCGCTGGGCGGATGCTGGCACGGCTGACCTGTGGTGCAATGCTGGCCTGCTGCACTTTGAAAATATTCACTACCTGCGCCAGGGCTGCAGCCTGTTCATTCATGGCCTGGGCGGCAGCCGATGCCTGTTCGACCAGTGCGGCATTTTGCTGCGTCATATTGTCCATATCAACGATGGCATGATTGACCTGTTCTATGCCCGAGCTTTGTTCCTGGCTGGCCGAGGCAATTTCTGCCACGATGTCGGTCACACGCCTGACGCTGGCGACCACTTCATCCATGGTGGAACCGGCGATGGCGACCAGTTTGCCACCTTCTTCGACTTTTTCTGCCGAACTATCTATCAGGGTTTTGATTTCTTTGGCTGCCGAGGCTGACCGTTGTGCCAGGTTGCGCACTTCACTGGCAACTACGGCAAAGCCGCGCCCCTGTTCACCAGCGCGCGCGGCTTCTACTGCTGCATTCAGTGCCAGGATATTGGTCTGGAAGGCAATGCCGTCAATCACGCTGATGATGTCGACAATTTTTTTCGATGATTCATTGATGGAGCCCATGGTGGCCACCACTTTACCCACCACGCTGCCACCCTGGGTTGCCACTTCAGACGCAGAAATCGCCAGTTGGTTGGCCTGGCGGGCATTGTCTGCATTCTGTTTGACGGTGGACGTCAGTTCTTCCATGGTGGATGAGGTTTCTTCCAGTGCGCCAGCCTGCTGCTCGGTACGGTTAGACAAATCCAGATTGCCCGAAGCAATTTCGCCCGAGGCTGTCGCAATCGATTCAGAACCTGTACGTACTTCACTGACGACTGCTGCCAGTTTGTCGCGCATGCTCTTGATGGCGAACAGCAGGCTGGATTTATCATTGTGTCTTAGGCTGATGTCGGTGGTCAGGTCACCTTCGGCAATATGGCCGACGACTTCAGCCGCATAGGCTGGTTCGCCACCCAACTGACCCAGAATGGCCCGTGTGATGCGCCAGGCGATACCGCCTACCAGGGCCATCATGACGCAACCCACACCGAGCAGTATGCCGGCCTGCTGCCAGAACGACTCATTGATATCGTCGATGTAGGTGCCGGTGCCCACCAGCCATTCCCAAGGGGTAAATCTTTTCACTGCATAAATTTTATCGACCGGTGCTTCAACGCCAGGCCGTGTGCCGGGTGCCTGCACGATGCCGATGGCGCTGTTTGCCAGTGAAGCCCGATAGCGGTCACCGGATTCTTTCATATCCTTTTGAGGAACACCGATACGTGAGGCTTTGGGGTGTACCAGTAGCAAATCATCGTTATAGCCACGCACAAAGAAATACATCTCATCCTTATGGAAGCTGGAAATCGCCAGCTTGGCCTGTTTTTGTGCATCATCACGCGACAGTTTGCCCGCCTGTTCCAGCGCATGGGCTTTTTCCATGGCAGCGTAGGCCATTTCCACCATATTGGAAATCTGTTCCTCGCGTTCTTTCAGCATGCTCTGACGCAGGGAATATAGTGAAATAACGGAAATCACGGAAATGCCGAAGAGGGTGATGGCGCACAGCAGAATGATACGGGTACTGAGTTTCATGGTGTGGTCTCACTGGTTTATGCAGCACAAAGGGTGTGCGTATGATCGCCAGAAAGCTTGCCTGATCATCTCTGGCTTTCGTTTACGCCGATACGCCGATGGCTGGATCTGTATTATTTGATGAATGATGCAGCCTGGGGCTTGCACACAATGTGCAAGGGAAGTTCAGTGCTGCAGTTTTATTGTATGTGAAGCTCGCCCCGCATAGGGGGGAGAACAGGCAAACAAGCGACAAATTGGTGCGAGGGTGTTGTTCTGATGCGGCAGTCCGGAAGGCGGGCTGTAACGAGGGCGGCAAAAGAACTATGAACCTGCCGTAGCCATCTAAAACCGAGCTGTAAAGAAATAGCTACAAAGGCACTATAAAAGGACAGCGCAGATGGCCATCCTTTTGCCCGCATTTCAGTTATTTATTTAGTTATTTAGTTATTTATACAAGGGTAACTGCATTTTGACTGGCCGTATATCCAGGCGCAGCTTATGCACCGTGTAAGCCTCGGCGCCGGATGATGCTGAAAAGTAGCCCTGGCTTTCTGCTACCTTGCTGAAGCTGAATTCAAAACCCAGTTCGGGCTGTTCATCCATGCCAAAGGCCAGGCCAATGGCGCGTTCCTGTTTGCTATCGATTAAATGAAACATCAGGTCAGTAACCACGGTATTGGCCAGGATATCAGCGTAAAAGCGCTGGTCGGTATTGTAAGCCTGGGCAGGATTGAGTTTGCCCTGCAGTTTGTCTGCCGAAGGTGTCAGCGTCTTGCTGCGCAGGTTGAAACGATCGCCCCGGTCCAGATAGCTGATGCGGGCATTGCTGATGTTGAAATTTTTTTGACTGCTGTCGGTGCTTGCTTCTGCCAGATCAAACAGAATGGCACCCTTGTAACCAATAACTTCGACTTCCCCCTGGTTGCTGACCACCATGGCGGTATTTTCATCCACGCCCAGGCCCAGCTTGTAATTCTTCTTCAGCATGACCGGCAACATGCGGGCAAAGCGGCCACGGATGATCAGGTGCTGGTCGATGAATACATCAGGACCGATGAAGCCCAAGCCTGCGGCAATTTCCTTGCCGTCAGTGACGCCCAGCTTCAAGGTGGGCAGCACCGGTTTGGCATCATAGAACATGGTGGTACTCATGATGGCAGCACCGGCACTGCTGCCTGCGATGACACCACCACGCTGATAGATGGACCAGATGGCTTCCAGCATGGCTGTCTTGCTGCCATCGGGTTTGACCAGTGCCTGCACGATGCGACCCTGGTCACCACCGGTGAAATATACACCGCTGGCATCCTTCAGTTTTGCCAGCCAGCCCGCATCGTTGACGATATCCTGTGGTTTGAATTGTGGATGCTTGACCGACAGGGGAATCACAAAGGCCTGGGCACCGTTCTGGTTCAGTGCCGCAGCCGTGGCAGCACCAGACCGTTCCGGATTGCCGGCTGCCGCCGGTATGACGGCAATCTTTGCGCCTTTGCCACCGGCCTGTTGCACGATGCGCTGCCATACCACGGCATTGTCCACCCGTAATGCGCCGCCTATGATGACCAGTGAGCCTTGTGGCGGGGAGATGTCTTCAGCGTGAGCATTCATGGGGAATTGCCAGAGTAAGATAGCCAGGCAGCTTAACAAACTGCGCAACACCCGGTCAGTATTTTTCAGAGAAATTGTCATTATTTTCATCCTGATTTTTTCATATTGTAAATCATTCAATTCATCACTATTGACATGAATTTAAAAAAAGGGACAACACCAAGTGCTGTCCCCGAACGCGCTGCTTTGGAAAAATTTAATTCATTACTGATGCAGTTTATTTGAATGCATAGTTACCAGATACGTAGAAGAAGCGACCACGCGGATCGGTATAGCTGGGGTCATAACCGGCTATGAAGCTATACACCTGGTTGGAACGGGGTGGATTGGTGTCCAGCAGGTTTTTGATGCCGGCACGCAGGCTGAATGCCTTGCTGAACTTATAGCTGCCACTTAAATCCCACAAAACATAGGCAGGCACATCACGGGTGCTGCCATCAGCCAGGGCATTCTGGTCGTGATAACCCTGATAGTAAGTCTGTTGCAGGGTTGCGCCCCATGGGCCACGGTCAAAGTCAAATGTCAGCGTATGTCTCCAGCGCTGTACCACCTGGGTATCGGTATAGATGCCGACACCATTCACTTCCGGGCTGGCTGCCGTGTTGTGCGTCTTGTAGTCAATGACATAGGTACCGTTCAGACTGACATTGAATTTGCCCAGACTGTTTTCTGGCAGTTTCCAGTTGACGTTGACATCCACACCCGAGGTTTTCAGTGAACCGATATTTTTCACGCGGCCATCTACTGACAGAATGGGGCCGGGTATGCCAGGCAGGCTGGGGTCTGTGGCACCACGTATCGCATAGCCAGGATTGGACCTTGGGTCGCTGAAATAGGCACCTTCGTTGGCCAGCAGGGTGTCAGATTTTTCGATGCGCCAGTAATCCAGCGATGCAGTCAGGCTGCGGCTGGGTTCTATCACCATGCCAGCAGAAAACTGCTTCGATGTCTCTGGTTTCAGATTGGCAGTACCACCCTTGATCAGGTCAGGCTGTATGCCGCAGTAATCCGGGTTCTTTGTGTTGTCGATATTGCCGACTTTGATACAGCCCAGCGGGTCATTGTAGATGCCGCTGGTCTGGCCAGTGCGTGCCGGTTCATTGATGTCGGCCAGACTGGGTGCGCGGAAACCGGCGCTATACGAGCCGCGTACCACGACTTCTTTGGCTGGTGTCCAGCGCAAGCCAAATTTTGGATTGGTGGTGCTGCCGACATCGTTGTAGCTGTCATGGCGCACGGCAGCCTGGCCTTCAAGGTTACTGAGTATCGGCAAATTCAATTCGGCAAACAGTGCTTTGACGGTACGGCTGCCGCCGTAAGCTATTGCTGCACCATCACCGCGTATCTCACCGGCAGCCAGCAGGGCAGAGGGCGTGAATTCCAGTTTCTCACGACGGTATTCTGCACCTATCGCCAGACCGGCATTGCCGCCTGCCATGGCAAACAATTCGCGTGAAGCCTTGATGTCAAAAGAATCGGTAGTGGCTCTGGATTGACGGGCTGCGTCACTGATTTTTGCTGCATTCAGCAAGTTCGTGCCTTCCGTTCCCGATGGGCCGAAAGGATTGATTTTTCCAGTCAGGAAGGCGCTGTCAAAAGCCGATGTTCTGACATAGCCATCGACATATTTGTCATCGACCTTGCTGACGCTGTGATTCAGTGCCGTGTCATAGTCCCAGCCCGCTACCGTGCCTTTGGCACCGACCACCAGGCGCTGTGCAATGGCATTCACTTCATTGGTACGTGGGCCAGCCGCACTGAGGCGCAGGCCGACGCGCAAAGGTGTTTTGTTGATGGTGATCAGATCGTTGGGATAGTACATTCCGCTGACCGGGTAATTCAGGTTGCTGACGGTCAGCGGGCTGATGCGGTAAGTGGTTTTGGTGTCACTGTGCAGCACTTCGGCAAACAGGGTGTTGTCGGCATTAATGGCAAGCTGGGCACGGCCCAGCAGCGATGCACGCTGGGATTCAGGGAAAATCTCGGTGTCATGCATGTAGTCATACAGACAGGCTTTACTGCCAACAAAGCTGTCTGCCGCAAATACCGTGGCAGGCGGATTGCAAGTCGGGGCGCTGGGGTTCAGGCGTGAGCCGGTGGCGCCACCACTGGCCGTGGTACGGCGTACATTGGCTGGGAAAGTGTTGGAACTACCGACATCCAGATTGATGTCGGGCTGGTAGGCTGAACCTATCCAAGAACGCTGGGTAGAACGCAAGCTGCCAGTATTCTGAAAATTGGCCACGCCCATGAGGTTGTATCTGTCCTGGCTCAGATTGCCCGTGCCACCAGACAGGCTGATGATCTTTTTGTCTGCACCACCATGCTGGGTATTGCCCAAGTAGGCAGATACTTCTGCACCCTGATAATCAGGACGGGTAATGAAGTTGATGACACCACCAATCGCATCGGCACCATAGATGGCTGACGCGCCATCTTTCAAAACCTCCACACGCTGGATGGCGGCAGAAGGGATGGAATTCAAATCCACGCCAGATGAGGTGCCTGGCGAAGCAAAATTAGCCAGGCGGCGACCATTCAGCAAGATCAGGGTGGATGACACACCGATGCCACGCAGGTTGGCACCATTGAAGCCACGTTGGGTACCACCGTTATCGCTGAAGCTGGCACCGTCCGTCAGACCCGCAGTGCTGGCCGACACTTTGCTCAATAATTCTGCCGCTGTAGTGACACCAGATTTTTCTATCGATTCGCGACTGATGATTTGTACCGGCAAGGCTGTTTCTGCATCAATGCGTTTGATGGATGAGCCAGTGATTTCTATGCGTTGCGGTTTATTTTCTTGATTTTCAGCCTGTGCCCATGCGCCTTGCGGGGCCATGCCCAACATTGCCATGACGCTCAATGCAGACCAGGTTGCGACAGCCACTTTCTTGGGTATGGGCTGAAATGCTTGCTTTTTCGGTGCCATTGCCTTGCTCTCCTCAGGTTTTACAGAAATTTAAAAAAAGCATCCCCCTCAGGCACTCCGGGAGTGACTGTGATGTGCTAATTTTTTGCTTATTTACTTCTTGGGTTTAGTGCTATCCGGCTGTGTATATTTGACGTTGTTGTCAGCGCTATGCAGATAGGCTGAAATGGCTTCGGTCAGGCGCATGGCCTTTTCCACATTCTTTTTATTTGACACCATCATGCTGCTGACCAGGGCTTCGATAACCGCAATCGCTGCACTGGCACTGCTGGGCAAGACACCATGAGTGCTGGGTGCCAGCAGTAAATAATTACCCAGTTGTGCAATTGGCGAGGCCGGGGAATCGGTAATCGTGACGATGCAGGCACCGTGGTCACGCACAAACTGCGTAAGCTTGATGACATCCAGCGCATAGCGTGGAAATGAGATAACGATTAGCACATCTTTGTCAGAAATATTCGCCAGATGACCCGCCGCCACTTCAGTACCACCGTAGCCAACCACTTCCACCACATGTGAACAGAATGGCTGCAAATGCAGGGCCAGCATGCCAGCCAGGTGAGCACTGAGACCAAAGCCCATGACATACACAGTGCTGGCCTTGGCGATGTGTCCCACAATCTGGTTCAGACTTTGTTCAGACATGCCCTGGTTTGCTGCATCAATATTGGCAGCGGCGAATTGCATGCTGGTATGGGCAGGCGAGGGCGCTGTCTTTTTTGCTTCTATGGTATTGCGCAGTTTTTCTACCGGCTGAAATACAGCCTGCACCACTTCTGCAATCTGGTTACGCAAGCCAGCGTAATTATTAAAACCCATGTCGCGCGCAAAACGGCTGATGGTGGCGGTTGATACATCACACTGTTCTGCCATGTCTTCTATGCCCAGTGCCGTCACCTTGACCTGGTTGCGCAAGAGGAAATTGGCAATCCGTTTGTAGGAGACAGAACCTTCCTGCAATACCAGCATTAATGATTCACCCAGCGTGGACTTGGCAAAGACCATTTCGGGTGAAGCGGATTCAACAGGGGTAGTTAATTTTTTCATGCGCATCAATCAATAAAACTGTCAGCAAAACTTTTTCGATGAATGAACTGTAGACCTGTTTAAAAATATTTTCAATACTATTTGTCGTTTTATTTTCATAAATGTAGAATATGTAAAAAATCGTTCATTTGTTTGCAGTGAGAGGCAGTTGCTGCGGTGTTGTTTTTACGCTGCCTGTACAAATTGCGATTGAAGTAGCGGGAACATCCTTGGGATAAATCCTGCATGAGCCGGACCATATTCATGTAAATTCAGAATCAAATTGCGATTCTGTTTTTGGTTTTAGTATTACCAACAAAGAAAAGAGTTTTCTATGCAGATACAGCAACATGCATTGCCCGATATCAGTAGCGGGACGGTGCGCGAATTGCGGAGTTTTCATTACGGCTCATTTGCTCAATCGGGCCAGGGGCGCAAGGTATATATACAGTCGTCTTTGCATGCGGATGAAATACCCGGCATGCTGGTGAACTACTACCTGCGTGAAATGTTGGAGCAGTATGAAAAAATTGCAGCCATCGCCGCAGAAATCGTGCTGGTGCCAGTGGCTAACCCGATAGGGCTGGCGCAGGATATACAGGGCACGGCTTTTGGCCGCTTTGACCTGGCGACAGGCATCAATTTCAACCGTGGTTATCGCCATCTGACGCCACATCTATTGCCTTTGCTGGAGAGCAAACTGGGTGCAGATGCAAATGAAAATGTAAAACTGATACGCCAGCAGGCACTTGCCGTATTGCGGGAATGGCAGCCGGACACCGCGACCGATCATCAAAAGAAAATCTTGCAAACCCTGGCGGTGGATGCCGACATCGTGCTGGACCTGCATTGTGATAACCAGGCTGTCATGCATTTATATACAGGGACACCCCTGGCAGATGATTGTATGCCGCTGGCAGCTTATTTGGGGGCGCAGGCGGTGCTGGTATCGGTATTGTCGGGGGATGATCCTTTTGACGAATCCTGCTCACGCCACTGGTGGGAACTGGCGCAACACTTTGGTACGGCGACGCCGATCCCGAATGCCTGCATGGCCATCACAGTGGAATTGCGTGGCGAAACCGAGGTCAGTCATGAAGTGGCGCAGGCAGATGCCTTGGCTATCATTAATTTCCTCAGACATGCGGGTTATCTGCGTGGAAAAGCACCAGCCTTACCTCAGGCCTTATGCCAGCCCACGCCGCTGGAAGGTGTAGAGCCTTTGCGCGCCCCACATGCAGGCATCCTGGTATTTACCAGGGAAACGGGTGATTACATTGAAGCAGGTGAAAAAGTGGCAGACATTGTTGATCCTGTCAGCGCACGGATGACGCCGGTATTGGCGACGGTATCGGGCATCTTGTTTGCGCGTGTGGCCAGACGTTATGCCACCCACGGCATGCGCATCGCCAAGATTGCTGGCCCTGTTGCGTACCGCACCGGCAATTTACTGTCTTTGTGACCCGGAATCCATCATGCTGAAAAACCTCAGATTGCCGAATACCTTTGTCCTGCTATTTTCCTTGCTGGCCCTGATTGCACTGGCCACCTGGCTGGTACCTGGCGGCAAATATGATACCCATATGGTCAATGGAAAGACACTCATTGATCCTTCCACCTTTCATTACGTCACCAGCAATCCGCAAGGTATCGTTGCCCTGATGATGGCACCGGTCAGGGGCTTTGTGGAAGCGGCATTGATCATCGGTTTTATACTCATCGTCGGCGGAGCATTTGCCGTCTTGCAAAAAACGGAAGCGATTGATGCCATGATCAAATCCGTGGCCAGGGCGCATACCCATTCCAGCCTGGTCAGGGCTGGTATCATTCCTCTGTTCGTGACGCTGTTTTCCTTGGGCGGCGCGACTTTTGGCATGGCAGAAGAAGCGATACCTTTTGTCATGATTTTCATCCCGTTGGCACTGGCGTTGGGTTATGACTCGGTGGTGGGCGTATCGATTCCCTTTATCGGTTCACAAGTGGGCTTTGCTGCAGCGTTTCTGAATCCCTTCAATGTGGGTATTGCACAGGGAATTGCTGGCGTGCCCTTATTTTCTGGTATAGGTTTCCGGCTTGTTGCGTGGTTGCTGGCGACAGTGGTCACTATTGCTTTTCTCAGCTGGTATGCGGCACGCATCAAGAAAAATCCCATGCTCAGCCCAACTTTTGAAATTGATGAGGAAAAACGCAAAAATCTCAAAATTGATGAATTCACCAGTTTTACTGGCATGACCACGACTCATAAGGCTGTGCTATGTATGTTTCTGTTTACGCTGATTGCCATGGTGGTCGGTGTAGTTAAATACAGCTGGTATATAGAAGAGATTGCGGCCTTGTTCCTGGTCATGGCCATCCTGGTGGGTGTGGTCGGCAAGCTCAGTGCTGACAGTTTTGTAGAAGCTTTCATGCAGGGGGCCAAAGACCTGGTCACCACCGCACTGGTGATAGCCCTGGCACGCGGCACCATGATATTGGCGCGTGATGCCAATATCATTGACACCATGTTGAATTTTCTCATGCCTTTCGTGCAGTCCTCGCATCCTATCTTTGCAGCACACAAGATGTTTGTGATTCAGTCTGTCATCAACTTTTTCATCCATTCGGGCAGCGGGCAGGCAGCATTGACCATGCCCATCATGGCACCCCTGGCTGACCTGGTCGGCGTGACCAGACAGACTGCCATACTGGCATTTCAGTTTGGTGAATTCACAACGCCGATGATACCAACATCCGGCATTACCGTCGGCGTGCTGGCGCTGGCGCGCATACCCTGGGCTACCTGGGCAAAGTGGATGATACCCTTGCAGTTGTTGTATTTTGTCCTGGCACTGGGTTTGCTGGCTTTGTCTTGCGTAATCAACTGGTAAAGCAAGCGTTGAGAATCTGCTTATTCTTCATCAGCCAATAACTGTTCCAGCCGCTTGGGGTAATTGTTGAGAAAGTCACGGGTCACTGCAAAGTGTTCCGTGTCTTCATAGCTGGTTTCCGTGATGCCGCTGCCATCAAACTGGTAGATTTTCGCATGCGGGTAGGACAGCAGTATCGGTGAATGCGTGGCGATAATGAATTGCGATCCATCCTGTACCAGTTGATGGATGGCGCTCAGGGCGGCCAGTTGACGGTTGGGTGACAGCGCAGCTTCGGGTTCATCCATCAGGTAAAGGCCATTCCCTTCGAGTTTGTTCAGCAACAGTGCCATGAAAGATTCGCCATGCGAGCGTGTATGCAGTGATCCTCCATAACCCCCAACATAGCCAACTTCATCCATATAGGTGGCGACGTTGAAAAAACTTTCTGCTCGCAAGAAATAACCATCACGTGGTTTCTTGAAGCTTTTGGATAATCGTAAATTCTGATGCAATGAAGACACTGAATCAGTGGTGCGATAGGCGACATTTTTCGTACCACCTTCCTGGCCATAACCCAGCGCCATGGCGATGGCTTCCAACACGGTTGATTTGCCGGCCCCGTTTTCACCGACTAAAAAAGTCACATCGGCATGAAACTCCAGCACGTCCAGTTCGCGTACTGCCGGGATATGGTAAGGGTAGCTGTCAAAATCAATGACAGCATCATCGCGCATGCTGATGCGTTGCAGATAGGGTTTGGCGGATAGGCTCATGAAGTCATTTTAATCTAATGCATGAGCCAGCGCCGCATGGCGAAGCTCAATGCATCCACCATGGCGACCAGTATCAGCATGGCGATGATGACCGTGGCGGCTGTCTGCATCTGGAATAGCGACAGATGATACTTCAACATCTGCCCCAACCCACCGGCACCGACCACGCCTAGTATGGCGGCAGCGCGGATATTGTTTTCCCAGCGGTACAGGGTGTAAGACAGCATTTGCGGCAGGCTTTGTGGCAGCGTGGCATACATAAAGGCATTGATGGCAGATGCACCGTTCAGGCGCAAACTGGTCTCTGCCTGTGGCGCAGCGTTTTCCAGAACTTCAGCAAACAGGCGGCCAAGTACGCCGGTGGTATGGGCGGCCAGCGCGATAGTGCCGGCAAATGGACCCAGCCCAGCGGCAATCAGCATGATGGATGCCCACACCAGTTCGGGTATGGCGCGCGCTACATTCAGAAATAATCGCGTACTGCTTTTTGCAACCTGGCCAAAACGACCGCTGGCTGGCAATGCCAGAAACAGGCCAAGGATGGCAGCAATCAAGGTGCCCAGTGCCGACATGGCCAGGGTTTCAAAAGAGGCGAAGGCGGTTTTTTTGAGCAGGGCAGGGTTGATGTCTGGCGGCGCGAAGCCTTGCAGAAATTCCCAGGTTTTGCCTGCGGCATCGTCGCTGAAGAGGGCACGCCATTCCATGTTCAGACTGACAAAACTGGTCACGACCAGCAAGATGATGCCTGTGCTCAATGCCAGCTTGAGCGGGCTGAATAGCGCCGGTGCGACTGGCATGTTGTTATCTTGCGTACTCATGCCAGTGCCTTGCGGAATAATTTACTGGCCAGGTCCGCAATGCCCACCAGCAGCACGAAAACGATCAGCATGGTCGACACTTCAGCGCCTGACAACATTTTCATGGATTCATCCATACGCTGCCCCAGGCCGCCAGCACCGACAAAACCCATGACGACCGAGCCACGTATCGCGCATTCCCAGCGATAGATGGTGTAGGAAATCAGTTCTGGCGCGGCATTTGGCAAGGCCCCGTACAAAAACGCCGTCAGACGGCTGCTACCATTCCTGAGCAGGCTGTCAGTGGCGTGGGCATCATTGGCTTCCAGTATTTCAGCATAAACCTTGCCCAGCATGCCGGCATAGGTGAGGGCGATGGCAAATACACCCGCTGTCGGCCCCAGCCCGACCAGGCGCACAAACAACAAGGCCCAGACTAGCTCGGGCACGCTGCGCAACAAGACCAGCTTCCAGCGTACCATCTGGCGCAACAGCCTGGCCATGCCATGCATGCGTCCGCTGCCGATGCGTGAAATCGATAAATGTTCATTGACGATCAGGGTCATGGGTATCGCGCCCAGCAAGGCCAGTGTCAGGCCCGCCGTAGCAATGGCGATGGTTTGCCAGGTTGCTTCCAGCACGATCAATAAAAATTCTGTGGAATGCGCAGGCGGAAAAAAGCCGGACAAAAAACGCCAGGTTGCCCCCAGGCTTTGTGCATCGATCAGTTGCCAGGGTTTGAATTCAGTGATCAGCAGCATGGGCCAGAGCAGCACCAGCATGCACAGCGTGGCTGTTACCCGTATGCGCCATGCAGGATCATGTGCTGGCTGTAAGTTGGAATGGCTTGCTTGCTGTGTCATCGTGCTTAAAAACAGCGGGGGGCATCAGAAAAATCAGGCTGATCCAGCGCAGTCATATCCAATGATTGTTGCTGTGGGCTGCCAGCATTCCGGTACAGATCAGCGATCATCTGATCATCTACTTTATTGCTGTCGAACAGCACTTTACCGGCACGCAAGCCTATGATGCGCGTGAAGTGCTGACGTGCCAGTTCTACCTGATGCAGGCTGCAAATCAGTGTTGCATTGCGTTGTTGTGCTTCCTGCTGCAAGGTGTTCAGGGTTTGCAGGGCCAGAGTCGGGTCCAGTGCAGACAGGGGTTCGTCTACCAGCAATAGGCTGGCATCGGACAATAGCAGGCGTGCCAGTCCACAGCGCTGGCGTTCACCGCCAGACAGTTTATCTACTCTGGCATACAGCTTGTGTTGCAGATCAAAACGCTGCAAGGCTTGCCAGGCAGCCAGCGGGTCTGTGGGCTTGATCAGATTGCGCAGTGCCTGTGCCAGTGTCCAGTGTGGCAGGCGACCGGCCAGTACCGCAGTAACCACGCGCTGACGTGCTGGTAGTGGCGGTGTTTGCGGCGCCAGAAACAGATGGCGGCGCAAGGCATGGCGCGCCGTATGTGACAGCGCCCAGACATCGTGGTCCATGAACTGGAATTGGCCACTGGCAGGCTGGTGGGCCGCAGCCAGGGTGTGCAGCAGCGTGGTTTTGCCAGCACCAGACGGGCCTATGATGGCAATCTGCTCACCCTGGGCTACTGTCAGGTTCAGGTTCTCAAGTATGTATTGCTGTTGCTCTTGCCCTTGCTCTGTCACCGGTGCAGTGTGTGCCGCACCGGGAAAAGCCACACTCAATTGCTGCAAACGTAGCTGCACTGTAGTCATTGTTGCCGACATTGCTGCCGGCATTACTTCAGCAGGCCGGCATTATGTGCTGCCGCTTCTATGGCCTTGTAGTTGTCAGCCTTGGTAGGGATGAAGCGGGTCGCACGTTGCAGATCCAGGATTTCCTTGTCTTGCGGATTGGCGGGATCAAGATTCAGGAATGCATCTGTGATCTTCTTGCGCAAGTCGGCAGGCATGTCGGCACGCACTGACCAGTTGTAGTCAAAATAGCCTGGGGTGGTGTAAAACACGTGGACCAGTTTGGTATCGACCTTGCCTTGTGCCAGCAGTTTTTCCCAGACTGAAATATTCAGCGCACCTGCATCTACCTTGCCGCCCGATACCGCAGCCACAGTCGCATCATGCGCGCCAGAAAAGGCGATGCGTTTCATGTCCGTGTCAGGGTTGATCTTCGCGGCCAGCAGATAAGAACGGGGCATCAGATGGCCGGAAGTAGAGGATTCGGAACCAAAGGTAAAGGTCTTGCCTTTCAGGTCTTCCAGTTTGGTGATGCTTTTGTCGGTGGTGATGAATACTGATTTGAATTTTTCATCTTCTTCACGCTGCACCAGCGGTATGACCTGATCTTTGCTGCGGACCTTGGCCTGTACGAAAGTAAAGCCGCCAAACCAGACCATGTCGAGTTTTTTATTAATCAGGCCTTCGACCGATGCCGCATAGTCGGTGACGGGAATGAATTCCACTTTCATACCCAGCTTTTTTTCCAGCATCGCGCCCAGTGGTTTGAACTTGCGCTGCAATTCTGTAGGGGCTTCATCGGGTATGGCGGACACGCGCAAGACTTGCTGTGCACTTGCCAGGCCAGAAAAAGCCAGCAGACCGGCAGCGATCAGGTGATGCATAGTGCGGCGTGCAGGAGAAAATACTGAAAGTGATTTACGCATGCTTATACCTTGTGAGTGTTTGTGTTGATGTATGTGTATGTGTTTGTGTATGCGTATGCGTGGCTTGACCAGCCACTAAATGGGCACATGCCTAGGTCATGAGTTGAAAACAAAAAACAGATGAAAATTAAACCGGGCCGACCTCTTGCTTGAGCAAGCCCTGGTCTTGAATATTAGTAGAAGCAGTGCTGCTGGCCAAAGGTACGTGAAAATTTTGCAATGGCAGGTAATGACTTTGATTTCGACCAGATTTTTTTGCTTCGTATAAAGCTGCGTCCGCACATTTCAGTAACATATGCTGATCCACTTCTGGATGCTTGTAGAAATTGCTGAAACCTATGCTGATGCTGACACGGTCCCCGATGCGCGAATTGATGTGCGGGATATTCAGGTCCCATACGGCACGACGCAGTTTTTCTGCAAAATCCATCGCCAGTTCCGGCGCCATATTTGGCAGCATCAAGATAAATTCTTCACCGCCGAAACGTGCCAGCACATCGGTGGCGCGCAGTAATTGTTTGCGTAAAGCAGCGGCGACCAGTATCAAGGCCTTGTCACCAGCTACGTGGCCGTAACTATCGTTGTATTCCTTGAAGAAGTCGATGTCGAGCATGAAAATAGACAAGGGAACATTGTGACGCACCGCGTGACCCAGCGCTATTTTGTAATGTTCGTCAAAGAAGCGGCGGTTGTAGATGCCGGTCAGACTGTCTGTAGTAGCTTCTCGCTTCAATGCCTCGGAATGGGTGCGCAGGATTTTTTCGCGTTTGATTGAGGTAGATGAATCGCTGACCTGTATCAGGCATAGCCTGCTGCCATTGTCCGCATTGAGCGGCGTAATGGTGATGGACTGGTGGATGCGCTTTTTTTCATCGTCCTGCTCACTGCGCTCAAATAAAGGCAAGGGTGAGCGATGCAGCGCATTTGACAAGACCACCGGCAACCCGTAATTCAGGGTATTGCTGATGGCATTGAGGATGGCACGACTGGGCAATTCTTCAAAAACTTCTGAAATATGGCGGCCCAGTGCCTGCCCGGCGGCAACGCCGCTATGCCTTTCTACCCAGCCATTCCACAGGCAGACATGTTGTTCTGCATCGACCAGTATCAATCCAAGGCTGATGGAGTTCAGAATTTGCTCCACAGCGACCGGGCTGGTGGACAAGAACTGCGCCATCAGGTTTCCCCCAGGAAACGTTCTATTTGAGTGATCAAATCAGTCAACGAAGTTGAGCTGAGCAGGAAAATCAGATGACCTTCGGAATGTCTTCTCTCTATCGTCAGGTCTATATGCAGCAGCAAGACATATGGTTGCTCCAGATCATCACTGACACGCCGGAAGATTTCTTCCGTGGTGGCGACCGAATAATCAGGCAGGGAACAGGTGAGCGGTATATTCAGCATATCTGCCATCGCCGACAGGCAGGCGTTGAGTATGATGTTGCCCAGCTCGCACATGGCTTCCTGCTCGAACTCTGCCAGGTCTTCGATACTGATCTGTGACCCCATCATATCGCGCACGATTTCAAGGGCATGGGATTCGGTGAACAGGAGTATGGCGTCGGCTTCAAACGTACCGCTAAAGGTTTGGTGAACGGCACCAAACTTGTCGCTTTGCATGCCCATGATGGACACGTCAATTTCTGACGACTTGCGAATTTCTACAGAAGGAACCGATAGACGAACTTCTTCACCAACGATGTCGCTGAGGCTGGCTGCTGCCCTGCCAGCACCGACATTGAAAACTTCACTCAGTGCATCAAGATGAAGTTCAGTCAGAGTGTTCATTGACCGCTCGCAAAATAATTGAGGACGATGGTGATCGATTTTTCAGTGACGGGTTTGGCCACGAAAATACTGCCTATGGAATTGGCTCTTGTCTGCATGCTATCTTGCACGTTGGCAGAGAAGATGGCAATGCGTACATGCGGATGGTCTTTCAAGATTTTCTCTGCGGCATCAGTTCCCAGCATGCCAGGCATGTTGATGTCCATGGTGCAATAGTCTGGCTTGTTTTCCTGCACGGATTTCATGGCTTCTTCGCCCGTGCTGGCTTCGAAGATTTCCCAATCTGGCTGCGCTGCCTTGACATGGGCACGTATGACCATGCGTGACACTTTGCTATCATCAACAATTAGTAATTTTTTCATAATATTTTTTATGCAAGACAAATGCACCCATTGATAGTGAGTTGCAGCTCAATTTCATTTTACCTTACCGTACTGGAAATTGAGTGGTCAAGATGTTCAATAAATGTTTCTCTGGCGGTATTTACACGGCTATTTACACAGCTATTTGCACAGCCTGTTTTGCGCAACTGCTTTTTACGCTTTTTTCTGCAACTGCCGTCAGCCTCAATTTTTCAGCCGCCGCCACAAAGTGGTCCTGCTGATACCCAGATAATCTGCCACCGCTTCACGGTTATTGCCAAATTTTTGCATGACCTGTTCCAGTGATTCTTCCTTGTTCGTCAAGTCTGTCGCCGGGTCTGCCAATTCGGTCGTTTCAGTTACGTTGGCAGGTATGCCAACTGCTATCAGTTCCGGCAAGGTTCGGTTAACAAAGCCTGGCGTCAGGGCCTGTAAGGGTTCTGCTGCCAGGAACAGGGCCAGGCGTTCCATCAGATTTCGCAGTTCCCGGACATTGCCAGGCCAGGTGTATTGCTGCAACAAATTGCTGCAAGAGGCGATTTCTGCATGCAAATTGGCATGGGGCCGCGTGCCCATGCCGGCCAGAGCATGCTTGAGAAACCATTCGGCAAGCGGGAGCAGGTCGTCTGTTCGTTCCCTTAATGCGGGCAGATGCAGTCGCAAAACCGCCAGCCGGAAATACAGGTCGGCGCGGAATTTTCCCTCCTTGATACGGTCTTCCAGATTGCAGTGTGTAGCGCTGATGATGCGCACGTCAACCGGAATGGGACGCATGCTGCCTACACGTATTACTTCACGCTCTTCCAGTACCCGCAATAACCGGGTTTGCAAACCCAGAGGCATTTCACCAATTTCATCCAGAAATACGGTGCCGCGATGGGCGGTTTCAAACAGGCCGGCATGGCCACCCCGTTTTGATCCGGTAAACGCACCTTCTTCGTAGCCGAATAACTCAGATTCCAGCAGACTTTCGGCAATGGCACCGCAATTGACGGCCACGAAAGGCTGGCGTGCCCTGGTGCTTTCACGGTGCAGGGCCTGGGCTGCCAGTTCCTTGCCGGTGCCGGTTTCACCTTGCAGCAATACGGTAGCGGGTGAGCGGGCAAACAGGGCTATCGATTTGCGGGTTGCCTGCATGATAGCCGAGTCACCCCGCAAGTCATTCAGGTTGTGACGTGCACGCAGTGCATCTGCCGCCGGATGCTGGCGGCCGCGGGCAGATTCCAGCCGGGTCAGACGGGCGATTTCCAGTGCGTCATCAAAGGCCTGGCGTATTGACCCCGCTGAATACATGAAGATACCAGTCAGTCCGGCTTCTTCTGCCAGGTCAGTGATCAGGCCGGCCCCAACGATGGCCTTGATGCCACTGGCTTTCAGTTCACTGATCTGGGCGCGTGCATCTTCTTCGGTGACATAGGTGCGCTGTTCCAGCGGGAAGCCGAAGGTGGTTTTGAAATCCGCCAGTTCCGGCATGGTTTCCTGGTAATTGATCAGGCCGATGGCGGGGGAGACCTTGCGTGCCCTGGCAAGGGCCTGCATGACATCAAAGCCGCTGGCCTTGGCGATGACGACCGGTACCGGCAGTCTATTTTTCAGATAGGCACCGTTTGAACCAGCGGCTATGACGGCATCGCATCTTTCCGTTTGCAGGCGTTCTTTCAGGTATTGCGCGGCTTCTTCAAAGCCCATGTGTATGGGTTCAATGTCGGCGCGGCCATCGTATTCGACCATGATGTCGCGGAACATGTCGAACAGCCGCGAAATGGATACCGTCCAGATCACGGGTTTGTCGCTGTTGTCGCGTTGCGGTGCTGGGTGTTTCATTGCATGTAGTGTCTTATAGGATGTGTGCTGCCTGTGTTCAGGATTGTTCCTGGGCTTGCTTCATTGAGTGTTTCGAGCTGTGTTGCAATGTGCGTTTCAATTAATGTTTCAAATTTGTTTCAACGTTGTTTCAATTTCGTTTCAAGTTTCTATTTGAAACATCATTATGCACTTTATTTTCTGTTTGCCTCAAGGCCTGTTTCACGATTTTTTTGGATAAGTAGTTGATTTTTATGTGTTTCAGTTGCCTTGGTCGTGTTTGTTACCAAAGGTGGCATGCCGCTTGCAATGCGCTTGCCAGAATCTGTTCATTAACCTGAAAGCATACACATGAGTACATACTCCGCAGGTGCCGCCTTCCGCAAGGCGATGCAGGAAGAATCCCCACTGCAAGTCGTAGGTGCAATCAATGCCAACCATGCCTTGCTGGCAAAACGTGCCGGTTTCAAGGCAATTTATCTGTCCGGTGGCGGCGTTGCTGCCGGTTCTCTGGGTTTGCCTGATCTGGGTATCTCTAACCTTGACGATGTACTGACCGATGTGCGCCGCATCACCGATGTCTGTGACCTGCCTTTGCTGGTCGATGTCGATACCGGCTTTGGCGCTTCTGCCTTTAACGTGGCACGTACCGTCAAATCCATGATCAAGTTTGGCGCTGCTGCCATGCATATTGAAGACCAGGTGGGTGCCAAGCGTTGCGGCCATCGTCCGGGCAAAGAGATAGTCAGCAAGCAGGAAATGGTAGACCGCGTGAAAGCGGCAGTCGATGCACGTACCGATGACAACTTCGTCATCATGGCACGCACCGATGCCTTGGCCGTCGAAGGTCTGGAAGCGGCAATTGAACGTGCCCTGGCATGTGTGGAGGCAGGTGCCGACATGATCTTCCCGGAAGCGATTACTGAACTGGCGATGTACAAGCAATTTGCCAATGCCGTCAAAGTGCCTATTCTGGCGAATATTACTGAATTTGGTGCGACGCCATTGTTCTCTGTCGAAGAACTGGCCGCCGTGGATGTGGGCCTGGTGTTGTATCCATTGTCCGCTTTCCGCGCCATGAACAAGGCGGCAGAAAACGTCTATGGCGCGATACGTCGTGATGGCACGCAAAAAAATGTCGTCGACACCATGCAAACCCGCATGGAATTGTATGAGCGCATCAATTACCACGATTTTGAACAAAAGCTGGATGCTCTTTTTGCACAGCAAAAGACCCAATAGTACGTAAATAATACGTATATAGCCCGTTCCCTTATTGTGCTGCATCAAGCCAGCCAAGGGGAATAGCACTTCTAATGAAATACTGGAGAAAAAATCATGACTGAAGCAGTTCCTTTCAAACCCAAGAAATCGGTTGCCCTGTCTGGTGTGACAGCAGGTAATACTGCTCTGTGTACCGTAGGCAAAACCGGTAATGACCTGCATTACCGTGGTTACGATATTCTGGACGTGGCGGACGCTTGCGAGTTTGAAGAAATTGCCCATTTGCTGGTGCATGGCAAATTGCCGACGGTCGCAGAATTACGTGCTTATAAAGCCAAATTGAAAGCCTTGCGTGGCTTGCCTGCCAACGTCAAGGCGGCACTGGAATGGTTGCCAGCATCGTCCCATCCTATGGATGTCATGCGTACCGGCGTGTCTGCACTGGGTTGCGTATTACCAGAAAAAGATGATCACAATACCCCCGGCGCACGTGATATTGCCGACCGTCTGATGGCATCGCTGGGCTCCATGCTGCTGTACTGGTACCACTACAGCCACAACGGCAAGCGTATAGAAACTGAAACCGATGATGATTCCATAGGCGGCCATTTCCTGCATCTGCTGCACGGTGAAAAGCCAAGCGCATCGTGGGAAAAAGCCATGCATACTTCATTGATCCTGTATGCAGAACATGAGTTCAATGCATCCACCTTTACTGGTCGAGTCATCGCTGGCACAGGTTCTGACATGTATTCCGCCATCACTGGTGCTATCGGTGCCTTGCGTGGTCCCAAACACGGCGGCGCGAATGAAGTCGCGTTTGAAATCCAGAAGCGTTACGACAATCCGGATGAAGCAGAAGCAGATATCAAGAAACGCGTGGAAAACAAGGAAGTGGTGATCGGTTTCGGTCACCCTGTGTACACCATCTCTGATCCACGCAACAAGGTCATCAAGGAAGTGGCACGCGGCCTGTCCAAAGAAGCCGGCGCAATGAAGATGTTTGATATCGCCGAACGTCTGGAAACAGTAATGTGGGATATCAAGAAGATGTTCCCGAATCTGGACTGGTTCTCTGCCGTGTCTTACCACATGATGGGTGTACCAACTGCCATGTTCACGCCTTTGTTCGTGATTGCGCGTACATCGGGCTGGGCGGCCCACATCATAGAACAGCGTATCGATAACAAGATCATTCGTCCTAGTGCCAATTATGTAGGCCCTGAAGACCTGAAATTTGTTCCTTTGAATAAACGCAAGTAACTAAATAAGCAAGCAAACCAGAGGTTGCTATATGAAAGAGCAGGCAGACCTGTCCAGACTCAGCACAAGACGCGCTGTAAGGCAGGATCTGCCGCGCCTGCTGGAACTCATTGCCGATGATGACCTGGGCAAAAATCGTGAAGGCGTGGGCTCGGAGGACGCATGTTATGCCGAAGCTTTTGAGCGCATAACAGCCGATGACAATCAATTTCTGATGGTGGCTGAGATGGATGGCCGCATCATTGCCATGCAGCAGGTGACTTTCATCCCCGGTCTGAGCAGAAAAGGTGCTACCCGCGCCATGATAGAAAGCGTGCGGGTTGAGGGTTATCTGCGCGGGCAGGGCATAGGGCACTGGTTCATAGAGCAGGCCATACAATTGGCGCGTGAGCGCGGTTGCCAGTTGGTGCAACTGACCAGCGACAAGAAACGCATACAGGCGCACAGATTCTACGGAAGCATGGGCTTCACAGCATCACATGAAGGCTTCAAATTGCAACTCTGAGTTGTTCTATGAAATCTTCTAAATACCGAATACTAATATTTAAAAATAGCGAGCCATGAATACTCAATTCCGCAAGCCACTACCTGGCACTACTCTGGATTATTTTGATACACGTGAAGCAGTAGATGCCATCGTGACAGGCGCGTATGACAAGCTGCCCTACACTTCACGTGTGCTGGCAGAAAACCTGGTGCGCCGCTGCGACCCGGCTACGCTGACTGATTCCCTGCGCCAGTTCATAGAACGCAAGCGTGATCTGGATTTTCCGTGGTTCCCGGCCCGTGTGGTTTGCCATGACATCCTCGGCCAGACTGCGCTGGTCGATCTGGCTGGCTTGCGCGATGCGATTGCCTTGCAGGGCGGTGATCCGGCGTTGGTCAACCCGGTCGTGCCTACCCAACTGGTGGTTGATCATTCGCTGGCGGTTGAATGCGGTGGTTTTGACCCTGATGCGTTTGATAAAAACCGTGCCATTGAAGACAGGCGCAATGAAGATCGCTTTGACTTCATCAACTGGACCAAGAAGGCATTCAAGAATGTGGATGTGATCCCACCTGGCAACGGCATCCTGCACCAGATCAATCTGGAACGCATGTCACCAGTCGTACAGGTCACAGACGGCGTAGCTTATCCAGATACCCTGGTCGGTACCGATAGCCATACGCCTATGGTGGATGCGCTCGGTGTGATCGCGATTGGTGTCGGTGGCCTGGAAGCAGAAAGCGTCATGCTCGGTCGCGCATCCTGGATGCGTTTGCCAGACATCATCGGCGTAGAACTGACAGGCAAGCCACAAGAAGGCATCACTGCAACCGATACGGTATTGGCATTGACAGAATTTTTGCGCAATCAAAAAGTCGTATCGTCTTATCTGGAATTTTATGGCGAAGGTGCATCCCATCTGACTCTGGGTGACCGCGCTACTATTTCCAACATGGCACCTGAATTTGGTTCCACTGCCGCCATGTTCTACATCGATGAGCAAACCATCAAATACCTGAAACTCACAGGTCGTGATGATGAGCTCGTCAAGCTGGTAGAAACCTATGCCAAAGAGACTGGCCTGTGGGCTGATACCTTGAAGAATGCAGAATATGAACGCGTGCTGAAGTTTGATCTGTCTTCTGTTGTCCGCAATATCGCTGGCCCGTCCAACCCGCACAAGCGTGTGCCAACGTCTGAGCTGGCTGCACGCGGCATCAGTGGTACGGTAGAAAATGAGCCTGGTCTTATGCCTGACGGCGCAGTCATCATCGCTGCGATTACCAGCTGCACTAATACCAATAACCCACGCAATATGGTGGCTGCAGGTTTGCTGGCACGCAATGCCAACAGGCTGGGCCTGACTCGCAAACCCTGGGTCAAGAGTTCACTTGCCCCTGGTTCCAAGGCCGTGACCCTGTATCTGGAAGAGGCTAATTTGATGCCTGAGCTGGAACAACTGGGCTTTGGTGTGGTTGCCTATGCCTGCACATCCTGCAATGGCATGTCGGGTGCGCTTGACCCTGTCATCCAGAAAGAAATCATAGACCGTGATTTGTATGCAACGGCTGTGTTGTCGGGCAACCGCAATTTTGATGGACGTATTCACCCGTATGCGCAACAAGCCTTCCTGGCTTCGCCACCGCTGGTCGTCGCGTATGCGATTGCTGGCACGATCCGTTTTGATATCGAGAAAGATGTGCTGGGTCTGGATGCAGCAGGCAAGCCTGTGACCTTGAAAGATATCTGGCCTACGGATGAAGAAATCGATGCCGTGGTGGCTGCCAGCGTCAAGCCTGAGCAATTCCGTAAAGTCTATATCCCCATGTTTGCCAGACAGGCTGATGATGGTGAAAAAGTCAGCCCCCTGTATGACTGGCGTCCACAAACCACCTATATCCGCCGTCCACCATATTGGGAAGGCGCACTGGCAGGGGCGCGCAGCATGAAGGGCATGCGTGCGCTGGCAGTATTGGGTGACAACATCACGACCGACCATCTGTCACCATCGAATGCCATCATGCTCGATAGTGCCGCTGGCGAATACCTGGCCAAGATGGGTTTGCCAGAAGAAGATTTCAATTCTTATGCGACCCACCGTGGTGACCATTTAACGGCACAACGCGCCACCTTTGCCAACCCGACACTAAAGAATGAAATGGTGGTGGTCGATGGCAAGGTCAAGGCAGGTTCACTGGCACGCATAGAACCCGAAGGTCAGATCACCCGCATGTGGGAAGCCATAGAAACCTATATGGAGCGCAAACAGCCTTTGATCGTGATTGCCGGTGCTGATTATGGCCAGGGTTCTTCACGTGACTGGGCCGCCAAGGGCGTGCGCCTGGCTGGCGTAGAAGTGATTGTCGCTGAAGGTTTCGAGCGCATACACCGCACCAACCTGGTCGGCATGGGTGTCTTGCCGCTGGAATTTTTGCCGGGTGTGAATCGTCTGACGCTGAACATCGATGGTACAGAGACCTTTGACGTCATAGGTGATCGCATGCCACGCGCAACCCTGACGCTGATCATCAACCGCAAGAATGGTGAATCAGTGGCAGTGCCTGTGCTGTGCCGCCTGGATACAGCAGAAGAAGTATCGATTTATGAAGCTGGCGGTGTTTTGCAGCGTTTTGCGCAAGACTTCCTGGAGTCTGCCAAGGCTGCGTAAGTTGTGCTGACATTAGTTGTGCTGACATTAGTTGTAAGCGCTACTCATCATTGAGTAGCGCTACCTCTGAATCAAATTTTAAAGAGTTAAAGACAATGGCCCATCTTCCTCAGATCAAAATCCCGGCGACGTATATGCGCGGTGGCACCAGCAAGGGCATGTTTTTTCGCCTACAGGATTTGCCGCAAGCAGCACAGCAGCCAGGTGCAGCACGTGATGCCTTGTTATTGCGTGTAATCGGCAGCCCCGACCCGTATGGCAAACAGATCGATGGCATGGGCGGCGCGACTTCCAGTACCAGCAAAACCGTGATCCTGTCCAAAAGCAGCAAACCGGATCATGATGTTGATTACCTGTTTGGCCAGGTAGCTATAGACAAGGCATTTGTAGACTGGAGCGGCAATTGTGGCAACCTGTCTGCCGCTGTCGGTGCCTTTGCCATCAGTGCCGGGCTGGTCGATGCTGAACGTGTGCCGCAAAACGGCATAGCCACCATCCGTGTCTGGCAGGCGAATATCAGCAAGACCATCATAGCCCATGTGCCGGTGACTGATGGGGCAGTGCAAGAGACGGGTGATTTTGAGCTGGATGGCGTTACCTTTCCGGCAGCAGAAGTACAGCTTGAATTCATGGACCCGGCGGCAGATGAAGAGGGCGCAGGCGGTTCCATGTTCCCGACCGGTAATCTGGTTGATGATCTTGACGTGCCAGGTGTGGGTACGCTTAAAGCGACCATGATCAATGCAGGTATTCCTACGATTTTTGTGAATGCAGAGGCGATCGGCTATACCGGTACCGAATTGCAGGATGCCATCAATGGTGATGCCAAGGCTCTCGCCATGTTTGAGACCATACGTGCGTATGGTGCATTGCGCATGGGGCTGATCAAGGATATCAGCGAAGCCGCACAACGTCAGCACACGCCCAAGGTGGCGTTCGTTGCCAAACCGGCTGGCTATACTTCTTCAAGTGGCAAGCAAGTCCAGGCAACTGATGTGGATTTGCTGGTACGCGCCCTGTCCATGGGCAAGTTGCACCACGCGATGATGGGTACGGCAGCCGTAGCCATCGGCACTGCGGCAGCGATACCGGGTACTCTTGTGAATCTGGCTGCTGGAGGTGGTGCACGTACTGCCGTGCGTTTTGGGCACCCGTCCGGCACCTTGCGGGTAGGGGCTGAGGCGACACAGGTCAACGGCGAATGGAGTGTCACCAAGGCCATCATGAGCCGCAGCGCGCGGGTGTTGATGGAGGGATGGGTACGCATTCCGGCCATAGATATTAGCTGACAGTTTTCTGATTTGAATTGAAGTAGCTTTATGCACGTCAAAGTGCAGGCATGGCCTCGCGCCAGCGCCACTGTCCAAAAATAAAAATAAACGCTCAGCGGTGCGGTACTAGGTGAAAACATTTTGTGATACCGAAGGAGACAGCATGACTTACGCAGCGTTTTATCAGGAATCGATACAAGACCCGCAAAGCTTCTGGGCCAAAGAAGCGCAGTTGATAGATTGGCACAAGCCGTATGAGCAGGTGCTTGACCACAGCAAGCCCCCGTTTGCAAAATGGTTTGTCGGCGGTGAAACCAATCTCTGCTATAACGCGGTGGACCGCTGGCTGAAAACACAGGCAGACAAGCCGGCATTGATCGCCATTTCTACTGAAACCAATACCGAGAAAACCTATAGCTTTGCCGAACTGCACACCGAGGTGCAGCGCATGGCAGCCATCATGCTGAATCTGGGCGTCAAGCAGGGTGACAGGGTGTTGATCTACATGCCCATGATCGCCGAAGCAGCTTTTGCCATGCTGGCCTGTGCCCGCATAGGTGCCGTGCATTCCGTGGTGTTTGGCGGCTTTGCCTCAAAAAGCCTGGGTACGCGGATCGATGATGCCAGGCCTGTGCTGGTGGTATCGGCCGATGCCGGCATGCGTGGTGGCAAGGCTGTGCCTTATAAACCCTTGCTGGATGACGCCATTGCACTGGCTGAACACAAACCCGAGCATGTCTTGCTGGTGAATCGCGGTCTGGATGCCATGCAGTTAGTGGCTGGGCGTGATGTCGATTATGCGACAGCCAGGGCGCAACACATGGATGCGCAGGTAGCTGTGACCTGGCTGGATTCGAATGCCATGTCGTATATCCTGTACACGTCCGGCACTACCGGCAAACCCAAGGGCGTGCAGCGTGATGTCGGTGGTTATGCGGTGGCACTGGCTTCATCGATGAAACAGATCTTCTGTGCCAAGCCGGGAGAAACCTATTTTGCGACATCGGACATAGGCTGGGTGGTAGGGCATTCCTACATCGTGTATGGCCCTTTGATTTCCGGCATGGCTACCATCATGTATGAAGGCACGCCGATACGTCCGGACGCCGGCATCTGGTGGAGCATCGTTGAAAAGTACAAGGTCGCGCGCATGTTCTCGGCACCGACAGCGGTACGTGTCTTGAAGAAGCATCCGTCTGAGCTGATGCGTAAATATGATCTGTCTTCGCTGAAAGCCCTGTACCTTGCTGGCGAACCACTGGATGAAACCACATCCAGCTGGATCGCTACTGAATTGGGTGTGCCCATCATCGACAATTACTGGCAGACTGAAACCGGCTGGCCGATTTTGACTGTGGCACGTGGCGTGGAACAGACTGCGACCCGATTGGGCAGCCCCGGTATTGCCATGTATGGGTATGACGTGCGCATTATCAACGAAAATACCGGGGCCGAATGTGGCGTCAATGAAAAAGGCGTGGTCGCCATCAAGGGGCCTTTGCCACCAGGTTGCATGCAGACCGTGTACGGGGATGATCAGCGCTTTGTACAAACCTACTGGTCCAATTTTGCGCATGAACAATTGTATTCAACCTTTGACTGGGGCATCCGGGATGCGGATGGTTATTACTTCATCCTTGGCCGTACCGATGATGTCATCAATGTTGCCGGACACCGCCTGGGCACACGCGAGATAGAAGAAAGCATTTCCAGCCATCCGCAAATTTCTGAAGTGGCGGTGGTGGGGGTGGAAGACAAACTCAAAGGTCAGGTGGCGGTGGCTTTTGCGATACTCCGGCATCCCGAACTGGCCACCACACCTGAACAAAAGCGTGCACTGGAAGGGGAAGTGATGGGCGTTGTCGACAAACAGCTCGGTGCGGTCGCCCGGCCAGCACGCGTGCATTTTGTCGGCATGCTGCCGAAAACCCGTTCCGGCAAATTATTGCGCCGCTCGATACAGGCGATCTGTGAAGGGCGTGATGCAGGTGATTTAACGACGATAGAAGATCCATCGTCCTTGCAGCAAATTATGGCTGCATTGAAAGCCTGAAAGCCTCAGAGTCTAAAACATAGGTCAACACGCCCTAAAACAAAAAGGGAAGGCGCTACAGCTGCCTTCCCTTTTTCTTGTGATATGGGCTGATTCAGACCAGCAGTGCGGCAGCCAGGGTTTTGACTTCTTCTTCCGATTCCTCAAGGATGCTGTTGAGCGTACCATCACCGACGACGAAATCAATTTCTGATGAATACTGTTCGGATTCTTCAGCGTAGGAATGAATGTCCATGGGGGAATGCGTGGTGGCCAGTTCGTTTGCCAGCAGCAGGGTATCACCCAGGGTCTCTGGCGGCATGGCGCGCAAGCCAAACCACAGGGCTTGCACCGCTTCTACCACGGCCTGTGGCAACTTCAGGCTTTGTATGACGGCAGAACCGATTTGGGTTTCAGACGATTCACGGTCGATGATGGTATCCGAAAAAGACGGCAAATCATCAGGGCTGGAATCCGGGGCAGGCTGATCACGTTCTATCAGTGATGGATATTCATCCACTCGCGACAGCAGGTAAAAATTACCTACCTCATGCACGATACCGGCAAACATGGCAGTGTCCGGGTCAAGCTTGGTAATGCGTCGGGCAATCACCTGGGACAGGGCCGCGACCTGGGCCGTGTGTTCCCACAGCTTGTTGGTCATCATCTGCAATTGCTTGTTCTTGCTGGTACCAGCAAGTTGTCGTACGACTAATGACGCCACGACCGCACGCAGGGTACGGAACCCCAGCCGGTTGATGGCCGCTTTGACATTGGTCACATCGCTGCCTCTGCTGTAGGCGGCAGAATTGGCAATCGCCACCATACGGGCGGCAAGAAAGGGCTCGTTCAGTACCAGCTTGGTGGCCGTATCAATACTGCAATCCGGGTCATCCAGCGTTTGTTGAAGCTTGAGAGAAGCCGCCACATTCGTCGGGAACACCAGTTCTCCGCGTTGCGCTTGTTCGGCTATGCTATTGAGTGCATCGATTTTATTCATCGCAGATGTCTTTTGCACAAATTAAACAACCATGAGTGTGGGCATACTTGCTGCCCGTTCAGTCGGGGGAGGTGCGGCGTCGCATCCGCTTGTGACCTGTCCCCACGTATCATAAAAGAATGAATTATTTCATTTCATTCTGCTTCAGATAGTGTTGCAGGTCAATCAAGCAATGCAAAATAAGTCAAATCTGCATCAATTTGTCTGTTGGCGAGCTATCCATTTATCCACCTTGGCTTCCAACAAGGCCAGCGGCAAGGTGCCATCGCTGAGAATAACGTCATGGAACTGTCGTAAATCAAAGCGCGGGCCGAGCGCAGTGCTGGCTCTCTGGCGCAATTCCATGATTTTCAGCGAACCTATTTTGTAACCTAGCGCCTGACCCGGCCAGGCCATATAACGTTCTGTCGCCTGGCGCGAAGCAGCTTCGCTGTAACCCAGGGTAGCCTGTTGGTAGGCGATAGCCTGTTCACGCGTCCAGCCCTTGGAATGCAGGCCGGTATCCACCACCAGGCGGGTGGCCCGCAGTAGTTCATCGGTCAGGTGACCCAGATAGGCATTCGGATCATTTTCAAATAAGCCCATTTCCCTGCCCAGGGTTTCGGCATACAGCGCCCAGCCTTCGGTATAGGCATTGTTGCCGCCAAATTTGCGAAATTTGGGGATATCCAGTTCTTGTGATCTTGCCAGGTGAAAATGGTGGCCGGGCTGGCCTTCATGCAGATACAGGGTTGTCATGCCCGTCGTGCTGTAGTCGGCCGGATCGTTGATGACCGCCCAGAACACCCCAGGACGGGAACCGTCAAATGCAGGCTGGGTGTAATGGTCAGATGCCGTCTGGCGGCTGATTTCAGGTTCGGCACGAATATCCAGCGGGGCCTTGGGCATCTTGTCAAACAGGGCCGGCAGTTTAGCTTTGACCTTGGTTTCGATCTGGCGATAGCCTTCCAGTACCTCGGCCTCAGTTTTGTACGGGCGATATTGGCGTTGTGTATCTATCCATGCGGGCAAACCAACCGGGTCACCCTTGTAGCCTAGTTTTGGTCCCAGAGCAACAAACTCGCTTTGTATGCGCGCCACTTCTTTCAGACCCAGGGCATGGATTTGTTCCGGAGCCATGTCGGTCGTGGTCTGGTCTTTGACCCAGGCACGGTACCAGGCATCGCCATTGGGCAGGGCGCTCCAGCCACTGCTGCTGCGACTGGCGGCCAGGTAATCGGTAGACAGGAATTGATAGAACTGGCGCAGTGCCGGCAACACCTGGCTGTTTAGTGCGTTACGGTATTCCTGTGTCAATGCCTGTTTTTCAGCCACGGAGAAGTTGGCAGGAAAATTCTTGATAGGAGCGTAATAGGCATGATCGTCGATTTTGTCGTTTGCTGATTGCGTCAGTTGTGCCAGTTGTGCAAATTGCGGCAGGGCAGAGGTAACCAGTGCCTTGGGCAATACGATGCCACGCTGCATGCCCTCACGCATATTGCTGGTGGCCTGCGTCAGCCACAGCGGCAATTGTTGCAGGCGACGCAGGAATATCCGGTATTGTTTGACCGTTTTTAAAGGCTGGGCATTTTGACCGGAGGCAAATTGCGCCAATGTGACCGGCACGCTATCCATTTGATTTAGTGGTAACAACTGATTATCAAACTTGCTCATGTCGAGATTGGCATGGATTTCAAAATTCAGGCAATCATAGGTGACGGCGTCGGCTACGGTCAGTGCGTGTCGATTGATTCTGGAGAGATTGGCAGCGATGTCCTGCCACATGGCGACCTGTTTGGCCTTGACGGCAGGTGCTATGGTCATTGGCAAACGGTCATCAAAGCGGGTGTCGCCATTATAGGACGCCCCTATGGGTTCGAATGCTGCCTGCTTGTTGTAATACTGTTCAGCCAGTGCATTGAGTTGCCTGCTTGCTTCGGCACTGACTTTTGCGCTGACTTTGCCGGCAGGCATGGCTGGTTCAGAACTGACAGTTTGCCCAGGCAAGGCAGCGGCAATCGCCAGCAGGTTGACTGAACTCAGCAAGCCTGCGGAAAGAAGGATGCTGCTCAAGAGGCGCAATCTGGTCATATGAACTTTCCTGGTAAATAAGTTGAATGAAATGAGTTGAATGGATCGAATGGATCGAAAAATAATTCGCAAGCTTAGCAGAACTCAATTCCTCATTTGCATTTTCTTCATTGTCAGAAGCGTAAATCCTGTTTTTGAAATGGTTGCTATCGTGTTGCTCTGCAAAGAGCAAACAGACCCTCTAATGTTCCAAAGGTTCCATGCATGTCGGGAACAAATCCACTTTTCTTTGCATTGTTCTATAAAGCTTTTTCAACTTTGACCGTTAGATCATGTGATCACGCACATTTCGTCTGAATGCTCATCAGACCAGGGTTTGCGTGCCGTTAAAACTGGCATCAGGCATGCACGTCATGCGTGGTCGCGTCCCTGCCTGGGCTGCGATGGTAAGGTATTGGGTTTTGAAAAATGACACAACAACTTGCCGCCGGTTCTCAATATTGATTTTTTAGTGCAAGGCGGGAGCGCATCGTGAAAATTGTTTCTTCTGACATATCCCTGGCATCTAATCATGTTGCCAGCAGTACGCTGGAAACCCAGGAAAAACTGCGTGCCTGGATAGGTGACACGCGCCCCGATTTTGAAGGGCGGAACACCGCTTTGCCGGCAAATTTGCAGAATGCCTCCAGCAGCGTGCAGATTTCTGATGCGGCACGTGCCGCCCAGGCGGCACCGGCAAGTTCGACTGCTGAGGCTGATGCAGTACAAAAGGCCACCGATGAGGCCGACAATGACCCGCGCATACGTTTGATCAGATACATTATCGAACTGATGACCGGCAAGAAAATCAATACCTTAAGCAGTGCCGATGTGCAGTCAGGTACCACGGCAGGCACAGCCTCGCCAGCCGCTGATGCTACGGCAGCACCATCGACAGCACCACCGGCACAACCAGCAGCAAAGGCTGGATGGGGTGTCGAGGTCGATACGCACGAATCCTATACCGAAACCGAGCAGACTTCTTTCAAGGCCAGCGGTAAAATTCTCACTGCCGACAACAAGGAAATCAGTTTCGATCTGTCCTTCGAGCTAAACCGCAGTTATCACGAAGAAAGCGATACCCACATCCGCCTTGGTGATGCCAAAAAAGTGGATCCCCTGGTCATCAATTTTGCCGGTAATTCTGCCCAACTGACATCACAGAAATTTGCCTTTGATCTGAATGGTGACGGCACCAAAGAAAATATTTCCTTTGTCCAGGGTGCGGGCTTTCTGGCGCTGGATAAAAACAATGACGGCAAGATCAATAATGGCACTGAATTATTTGGCCCCGGTACCGGCAATGGCTTCGCTGAGCTGGCGGCCTACGACAGCGACGGCAATCACTGGATAGATGAAAATGATGCGGTCTACCAGAAACTGAAAGTGTGGACCAAGGACGGTGCCGGCCACGACCAGTTGCAGACACTAAAACAGGCGAATGTCGGCGCCCTGTATCTGGGCAATGCCAGCACCCAGTTTTCTCTGAATAATGCGCAAAATCAATCGAATGGACAAATCCGTTCTTCCGGCGTGTGGCTGAGTGAAGATGGCAAGGCGCATAGCTTGCAGCAGGTAGATTTGTCGGTGTGAGTGCTTTGGGCTGTCAGTAAAAAAACAGCTCCGGACATGAACTGAACCCAAAAAGTTGGACACCAACTTTTTGGGTTTTTTCATGACTAAATACGACGAGCAGTTCAAGTTAAAAGTAGTGCAGGATTATCTTGCTCATAAAGCAGGGTATAAAGTGATTGCAC
>NZ_JBMPOW010000031.1:0-52262 GCF_049340205.1 Undibacterium sp. Ji49W
CTCCCCGCTCTTCAGCGGGAGGCGAACTATAGCAAACTACCCGCCCTCTTTGCAAGCCTTTGCCGTAAATTATTTAGCAGGTTCCTGGGTGCTGCTGGTTTTGTAGGGTGCGCTCCGCGCACCGGCTCTTTGGTTGACCATTTCTATATCTAGATGCAATGGTGCGCGTGGCGCACCCTACTATTCTTGGTGTTTGGCGTATGACTGGGTAGCTTGCCTCGCCGCTCATCAACAGGCAACTCTGGGCTCCTGCCTGCGCAGGAGCGACGATTGGGAGGCTGTCTTTATTGATTGCGTTTTGCCTGGCAGAGCGAGTGATGTCTCTATGTATGTAATTACTGCAGGTCTGCTGCGCCCACAAAACCGGGCATCAAGATTAGCTAATTGATTATTTACAGAGAAATCAAGTAAGGTTAGGTTTTTCTCACTTTTAAATATTCTCATGTCTGCGAATTCAGAAGGTTCTACCAAAGCGATTTTTTATGCGCTGGGTGCCAATGGCGGTATTGCTCTGGCTAAATTTGGTGCAGCGTTTTTTACGGCATCGGGAGCCATGCTGGCGGAGGCGATTCATTCCACTGCGGACTGTATCAACCAGGTGTTCTTGCTGGTGGGTTTGAAGGAAGCCAAGCGGGCACCGGATGCTTCTCACCCCATGGGGTATGGGCGTGTCGTTTATTTCTGGGCCATGATGGTGGCTTTGCTGTTGTTCTTTTTGGGCGGTGCGTTTTCTGTCCTGGAAGGCGTGGAACGCCTGAAACATCCGGAGCCACTGAAGAACCCGATGGTGGCGCTGGTGGTGCTGGGTATTTCTGTCGCCCTGGAAGCCTTTTCACTGTATGGGGCGATGCTGGAAATACGCAAGATAGCCGGTGGCAAGTCTTTCTTTCGCTGGTTCCGCGAAACCCGACAGTCTGAATTGATGGTGGTGGCCGGTGAAGATATTGCTGCCCTGGCTGGCCTGGCAGTAGCCTTTGTTGCGGTCGTGTTGTCTGTGGTGACTGGCAACCCGGTCTGGGATGCGATAGGTTCCATCGTTGTGGGCATACTCTTGATGGTGGTGGCATTCTTTGTCATCAGGGAAGTCAAGGCGATGATTACCGGCGAATCTGCTGCGCCCGAGGTCAATGAAGCGATCCGCAAGCATATCGAATCTCATCCGCATGTCGATCACGTCATCAACCTGATTACCCTGCAATGGGGTGAACAATTGATGATTGCGGTGCAGGCAAAGATGCAGCGTCAGGGATCGGATCAGGCGTTGATTGCTGCCATCAACGAAGTAGAGGAAAGCATACAGGCCGAATGGCCGCAGGCCAAATGGTGTTTCTTTGAACCGGATGTGGACAATACGACGGACTAGGGCAGGGGGAATCAATGATTCCCTGATCAGCTCACTTCATTGTCCATGGCATCAGCGGACCTGATCAGGGAATGAATGGCGCGCTCGAACATGGCTTCGGTTTCGACAAAGCGTATTTTTCCCTGATCCAGCAATTCGCACAGGATAGGCATGCTGAGTACGCCAGGAAATTCTTCCCCGCTCATGCTCAGCACCACATTGTTGCCATTCGGATTGACCCAGCGTATGCAGGCGCGCCCCTTGTACTGCGGGGTTTTGAATTCCAGCATGGCGGCACTGACGATGCGGTCCTGATATTGTTCCTGCTGCGCTTTATCAGATTTATCAGATTTTTCCGGGCTGACTTCCATAGCGATGAAGCCTTCTGTCGCCGCGCTTTGTTTTTTCAATTCCTTGTCGAGTATTTTTGCTGGCAAGCTCAGTTCTGCCAGCACTTCAACCAGGAATTGCTCACGCGCAAAATCATGTTCCTGGATTTCTGAATGCTCTATGGTGTCAGCCTGGTTGGTGAACTGTTCAAAGCGTTCATGCATTTGCGGCAGGCTGACCGGCTGCGGCGCCCTGCCTTCCGTCATGCCGCGCAAGGCATTCGAATGCGCCTCTGCCAGCCAGTTCATGAGTTTTTGTTGTTTGGTTTTTTCCCAGCCTATCAATTCCAAGCCATGGCGCAGGGTACTGAGCATCACCGGCAGCATGGAAGACAGGAGATTACGGTCATCGGCATCTGTCTTGGGATAAACGCTCCACAACAAATCTGGCACCAGCAAACGATAACGCCGTGCCTGTATGGAATCGGTGCGCTCGGCAATTTCTATGGCGGCGACCCAGTTGATACGCAGAAAACTGCGAAAGGATGCTTCCACCGTCAGCTTCGACAGGGCCTTGCTCATGACGGCAGCAATGCAGGCAAAACGCATGAAACGGATTTCTGCTTCGCCTATGGCTTTGACGGTACGCCGGATGGGTGACTGATTGGTCCGCAACTCTCTGGTGACGAAGGTTTCAAAACGGTTTTGTATACGCGAAAACAGTTCGGGCACTTCCGAATCATGCCGCAACAGGGTCTTGATGATGCGGGAAATTTCTTCTGTGATAGGTTCAACATCATCAATCTGCTCAGCACAGAAGGCGACCGAGCAGATACGGTTGAACAGCAGGCGCGCCGGATGTTTTTCGTTGGTGAGGAAGTCTTTGTCCTTCAGCGCCAGTTGCAAGATCATGAATTGCAGGCGTCCCAGCTCCACCCGCATGGAAAGCGGCACCAGTTCATCAGACAGCATGAACTCAAACAGCATGGAGATGATATCGACTGTCATCTGCTCATCGCTGTCCTGTGCCAGACTGTACAGGGCATCTTTCTGCTCGCGCAGCAAATTGCGTATATCTCCATGCTCATCTGCCATAGCGGCGCTTTCCGGCGCCATGACTTTATGCATTTGTCCAAGCACCTTGCCGAGGGCAATTGATGCGCCTGGTGCCGCACTGGGTTCAATTTTCTGCCTGAGCTGGCTTTCTATGTTTTGCAGATGTGCTGCCAGCAAGGCAGCTGGCACCTGTACCATTTCGCGGTCGCCGAAACCGGCATTGCCTGGCTGGGCAGATTGAAACAGATTGGTCGGGGTCGACACACCGCCAGTGGCAGCGGTTGCGGGTGCATGGTAAGGCAGGGCATCGGAATCGGTATGGCTCGGCACTGGCGCAGTCGCGGCAGAAGCCTCACCAAAAGCACGGCGCAAGGCCCCACCCAGAGCGGTTGCCCCCTGTAACCAGGCAGGTGCCGGACTGACAGGCGCCGCTGGTGGCATGGAAATCGGCGGCAGGCTTGCACTATACGTCATAGGCATCTGCCCACCCTGCGCTGGAACCGGCGCCAATGCGGCGGCCTGGCCCTGCGCCATGGCGGGAGCGGATTTGCCACGCACAGACTGAAACAGCTGTTCCAGCCGCACACCAGGATTTTGCATCACCTGTGGCTGACCGGAAGCACCGGGTGCACCGAAAGCACCAAATCCACCTACCGTCGATACTCCGACCTGCGCTGCCGAATGCACGCCAGGGAAAATACCTGTCTGCATCGAAGAATAACCCTGCCCCGGCGCTGCCTGGCCAGCGCCAGGAGGAAAACCAGGGGCAGCCCCGCGCGCCTGTGGCTTTTCTGGTGCCTTGGTGATTTTCAGTGAGAGGTGGGCGCTGATACCCTGTTTTTCGAGCGCATTATTGGCCGCCTGATACACGGCTGACATCGCGGTGGACAGGCTTTCACCCAATTGTTCTATGAGTATCGCCTCGGTTTCCGGCAACAGCTTCAGGCCTTCTATGGCCAAAAAAATGCAGCGTGATACCAGGTAGGGGCGAAAAGGATTTTCACGTTCACGTATATCGTCCTGCCCAAACAGCACGGCGATGCGTATATTCAGATCGATGATCAGTTGTTCCGACCTGTTGCGAAAGTTTTGCGTCATTTCATTGAAACGCAAGGTAGTTTCAAAGGTGGACGAGTCCAGCAGGGCCAGCTCTTTATTCTGTTCAAGCGCAGACGCAGGGCGGAAGGTACTGTAGGCCGTACTGAGGCTACGATCCAGCAACTGTTCCATATTGATCTGCAAGGCTTTGGCGATTTCATCGCGTCTGTCTTGCAAAGTGCCACGCGCACTGACCATGCGCCGTTGTTCTGATGTTGAAATGCCACTGGCAGATGCTTTTGACAACAGGGTCTCTGCAGCAGCGGGCATCACACCGTCTACTGCAAGTTGAAATGCATGAGTAAATTCAGCGCGAGTGCTGGACAAGGACTCGTTTGCGACCATGTGCATCCTATGACATGAAGAACACTGTAAACAATACGCGAGACTGAGCTTAACTACCAGCGCCCTGCATCCCTGCCGTTAAGGCAGGCATGACTCACAGTGGCGCAGTCGTGCCATCAGGCTGCTTTTTTCTTCCGGGCGGCCGGTTTTTTCACCGGTACGGCTGCTTCTGCCTCAGGTTCTGCTTTGGCTTTGGTCTTGGCAGCAGCGGGGGCTTTTGCTTTACGTTCTTCAAACTCAAAGCTGACCTTGCCATCCTTACCACGTACCAGGAAGGCCTTGAATGGCCGACGCGTGCGCTGGGAAATAAAGCCCGGCAACAAGTCGGTTTTGCCATCATTGAGCAGCTTGCCCATTTGTTCAGGCAAAATTTCTTGTTGCAGGATAATTCGCCCACTACGGAAATCACAAGCCTTTGGCTTGGCAACGGTCTTCTCGCAAACGTAGGCCAGACCCATTTCATACACGCCACTACCGCACTTTGGACAAGGGCCAAGTGAAGTTTGTTCAGAAAAATCGACGCCTTCCCCATCCTCACCGTCGTCCTGATTTTGACCAAAGTCAAATTCCAGTTTGAGGTTATTGTGATCGGCATCGGCAACTATTTTCAATATAGCAGCAAATGGCCGCCCCATTTTGGAACGGAAACCTTGCAGTGGACCAATTTCACGCTTGGCCAGCAATTCTTCCACCTCGGCCACTTCAAACTGACGGCTACCGGGGGTCTTGCTCATGGAGAATTCGCACTTGGTACAGGCGAAGCGACGGTAATTCTCTTTGACCACGCCACCGCAATGCGGGCAAGGGGTATGCAAGGTTGCATAATCACCAGGGATGGTGTCGTTGTCGTATTCTTTGGCGCGCTTGACGATGATCTGGGTCATCTGGGCAATTTCGCGCATGAATTCCTCGCGACTGATTTTGCCTTTTTCCATTTGCGACAATTTATATTCCCACTCACCCGTCAGTTCGGGTGATGTCAATTCATCTACGCCCAAACCGCGCAACAAGGTCATCAACTGGAAGGCTTTGGCGGTAGGCATCATTTCGCGGCCTTCGCGCAGCAGATACTTCTCGTTCAGCAAACCCTCGATGATGGCGGCACGAGTGGCTGGTGTACCCAGGCCCTTGCCAGCCATTGCTTCACGCAGGTCACCATCATCGACCAGCTTGCCGGCACCTTCCATGGCGGACAACAAGGTTGCCTCGCTATAGCGTGCAGGTGGTTTGGTCACCAGGCCATTCGCGGTGATCTGGTCAGTCAGGACTTTTTCACCTTTGGCAACAGCAACCAGCGTGCCTTTGCTTTCGCCGTCTTTTTCTTCCAGCGCATCCTTGCCATAAATCGCCAGCCAGCCCGCGCTGGTCATGACCTTGCCTTCCGTCTTGAACTGATGGCCGGATACTTCGGTAATGCGGGTAGTCACCTGGAATTCTGCTGACGGGAAGAACACTGCCAGGAAGCGGCGTGTCACCAGGTCATACAGCTTTTGCTCAGGCTCGGACAGATTCTTTGGTGCCAGACCAGTCGGGATGATCGCAAAGTGATCACTGATCTTGGTGTTGTCAAAAATACGCTTGTTCGGTTTGACCCAATTATTCTTCAGGATTTGCGAAGCAAATTGATGGTAATTATTGGTATCGGCTATTGTACCCAGGGTTTCTTTCACTGTCGGCAGATAATCTTCCGGCAAATGACGGGAATCAGTACGCGGGTACGTCAACACCTTGTGTTTTTCATACAGGGCCTGGGCCAAGCCCAGGGTATTCTTGGCTGAAAAACCAAAACGGGCATTCGCTTCACGCTGCAAACTGGTCAAGTCAAACAGTGGCGGCGCGATTTGCGTGGCCGGTTTGGATTCTTCGGTGACACTGCCCTGGCGATTACGGCAAGCGGCCACGATGGATTCGGCAGCTGCCTTGCTCCACAGACGCTCTGCCCGCTTCTCTGGGTCGTGTTCATCTTTCTTGAACTGGTGATCTTGCCAGCGGCCTTCATAAATACCGGCAGCACAGACAAATTCTGCCTTCACTTCCCAGTAATCACGGGAGACGAATTTCTTGATCTTTTCTTCACGTTCAACCACGATGGACAGGGTAGGTGTCTGTACCCGGCCCACGGTGGTCAGGTAAAAACCACCTTCTTTTGAATTGAAGGCAGTCATCGCACGGGTGCCATTGATACCAATCAGCCAGTCAGCTTCCGAGCGGCAACGCGCAGCATCGGCCAGAGGCAACATCTCTGCATCGCTACGCAACTTCTGGAAACCATCGCGTATCGCACCGGTGGTCATGGATTGCAACCACAGGCGGCTAACCGGCTGCTTGGCTTTCGCATTTTGCGCTATCAGGCGGAAAATCAACTCCCCTTCGCGGCCCGCGTCACATGCGTTAATGAGACCGGTGACATCCTTGCGCTTGATCAGTTTGTTCAAGACCTTGAGTCGTGATTCGGTCTTGGCGATAGGGTTCAGGGCAAAATGTGGCGGAATCATGGGCAAGTGGGCAAAACTCCATTTACCGCGCTTGACATCGTATTCTTCAGGAACCGTGATTTCCAGCAAATGACCTACGGCGGAAGACAATACGTAGTTATCCGATTCAAAATAATCATCATGCTTGGTGAAGCCACCCAGCGCTTTCGCTATGTCATTAGCGACTGAGGGTTTTTCGGCAATGATGAGCGTTTTTGTCATTTCGGGATTCTCGAATAGTGTAAAGCGTTGCTGCCAATGTCTAATAGGCAACATTTCGCAAAATAAGCGTAAGACTAACCTAAATTAGCGGGGAATGATAAACGTGATAGGCGAAAAATCGCAATCTTCAGCGGATTTTTGCCATAAATCTTCCATTTAGGAAATGATTAGTGCAAAAGCCTTACGATGCTGTCGTCATCTGACAACAATAACTCGTCAAACATGAGCATGTCTGGTTCCGCACCCTGGCTCCACAACATCATTAGCACAATGATACGCAGTTTATCCAGAGGCATGGGTGACTCGTTCACCACCAATGCTCTTTCGACCACGATTTCCCGCTGGAGTGCATTCAGCAAACCCGCAGACTCAAGAAACTGGATAAAACCTATTGCCGGCGTACCCAGTGCGGCAATCTCTTGCTGCGCATACACACGAAAACCAGTGGACATGGCCGGTGTGGTGCCAGGCTCTGTTGAAGTCAAGGCCAGACCAGTCAGCCAGCTCAATGCCTCGGAAATTTCATCCTCAGGAAAGCCGACCGCCGATAATTTTTTTGTCAGGGCAGCCGCGTCAGGACAGGCATCCGGACGGTAATAAGTTTCGTAGAGGTAAACAAGAATATCAAACATAGTACTACTGTAGCCTTTGCTGCGATTTCAGACAAGCCCCCATGAAAGAGACTTGTTATCTGTCTGCTTACTGAATTATTTGCCGGATTAACACCTTATTGGTGACATGGGGCGATAAGCCCAGCAGAACTCGTTCCTGTTTGCGAACTGCGTTCTAATATATACGAAGCGGAGAAATGCTGCTGCCGGCTGGCAAAACGGGCGTGTCAGCCCAGGCGACGGAAATACCCGCCCGGCAGGGATTCCAGTTGGCCCATCAGCTCGAGATTCAAAAATTCTGCATGCAGGCTGGCGACATCCTGGCCCAGGCGCTGTGCCAGCATATCGATATGCACAGGGTCATAGCCTATCGCCTGCAAGATGCCTGTTGGCTCCGTTTCCGGCGCAGCTGGGGCATCGAATGGCATAGGCAATTGAAGTTGCAATTCTTCGAGGATGTCTTGTGCCGACTCGACCAGCTTGGCACCCTGCCTGATTAATTGATGGCAGCCCCGGGACAAGGGTGAATGTATGGAGCCGGGAATGGCAAATACTTCCCGCCCCTGTTCCGCCGCCATGCGCGCCGTAATGAGTGAGCCCGATTGTGCCGCAGCTTCCACTACCAGCACCCCTTTCGCCAATCCGGAAATAATCCGGTTACGGCGTGGAAAATTGGCCGCAATGGCTGGCATGCCTAGTGGGTACTCACTGATAATGCAGCCACCTTCGGCAATCAGATGGGCCAGACTGCGATTGCGTGCGGGATAAACAATATCGGCCCCGGTACCGATGACGGCAATCGTAGAGCCCATGCCACGCAAAGCCCCCTGATGGGCAGCAGCATCAATGCCTGCCGCCAGGCCAGAACTGATGGTCAGACCAAAACTGCTGAGGGCTTCGGAAAATTGTTCGGCATTCTTGATGCCCTGAGTAGTCGCGTTCCGGCTGCCAACGACGGCAATCGTGCTGGCCGTCAACAGGTCGGTGCGGCCCTTGAGGTAAATCAGTACCGGTGGATCGGGGATCTCAAGCAGGGCTGGCGGATAAGCGGTATCTGCCAATGTCAGTATCAGATTGCCTGCCTGCTCACACCAGGCCAGGGTTTTGTCTATTTGTAACAAGAGCTCGCTGGAGGCAGGTGCCAGCACGGCGCTGGCGATCCTGTCGGTCACGACTTCTGTCAGGGCCGCATGACTGGCTGCAAATACCTGATGTGGCAGACCGAATCTGGCAAGTAATTTGCGTGCGGTTTCATTCCCCACACCGGGGGTCTGCACCAGCCTTAACCAATCCCTCAAATCCAGATTCAGACTCACAAATCGCGATAACTATGTAGGTGAGCGTTACTTGGGTGAACGGGCAGCATCACCAATTTTGACCACATCGGTAACCTGCATGATCAAGCCATAAGAAATATTGTCAAACACGCGGAAAATAAACAAATGACCAATCTTCTCATCAGGCAACTTGACGCGTTTGTTGTTATCTGTCTTGTCCACAATGACTGGTCCGTAGTTAAACAATGTTAATACAGTACCAATGTTGAGGCCATCATCCTTACCACGATTGATGGAAATAATCTGATTCTGCCCAGCCACACCAACACCGCCATATACGGCAACCACTCTGGCATCGACTTCATCTTTCGGTGCATGGGGTACGTAATTCAGGATAGGTGACGGTGGAATCGGCATGAGACGGTCACCGACTGCCATCTCTTCTTTAGAATTGACGACCAGGAAGGTATGCACGTCACTGACCTCGTCATCGGCTTCCTTGTCCAGCTTGACTGTACCCAGATACACGGCTTCGTAGCCGATGATGGCCTTGGTTTCCGGATCAAGCAGGGGCACGCCCGGGCGGAACACCTGGAATGAAGTACCGCCGTCAAGATCGCCACGGACATAGGCTTTTTCACCCTGACCCAAATTCACGCGGCCCTCTTTGGTGCCTATAATGCGGGGTGCAGAAGCAAGCTCATTCTTTTCCACGATCAGCGGCTGCGACAGGAAAGGCTCTATCACTGATGCCGGGATGGCCGGGATGGCGTTGTCACCGAGGCCCTGGTTACGGGAACGCGGCGTCCATTTTTCGGTCTGTATGCCACCAGGGTTGCCCAGACGCAAACGACCATTGGCACGATCAAAGTAGACAATCTGCCCAGGATAAATCCAGTGCGGATTACGAATTTCTTCCTGATTCATGCCCCAGACTACAGGCCAGCACCATGGGTTTTTCAGGAAAATACTGGAAATGCCCCACAGGGTATCTCCACGCACAACCACATGCTTGTCCGGTGCGTCCGGCAGAAATTCGCACTTGCTTTTACTGGCGATGGCTTGCGCCTGAGCAGTAGTCGCCTGTGCCCCTGCGGCAAAGACTTCAGCTGACATCAAAGGCAAACTGACAGCGAGGATGGAAGCGATTGTGCTAAACTTTTTCATGAATAATGTCCGATGCAAAATACCGCAATACCGCAAGCAATGCGCGCAGGCAGGCGCAAACTTGCAAAACTTGCCAAATTGAATCAAATTCTGCCCATAAATCCTTGAACTAGCAAGAAAAACTGCGCAATAAGTCCCATGGCTTGTTGTGAAATGTCTTATGACGATACTAAATATACTGCGCTACCCCGATGCGCGCCTCCATAAAGTGGCAAAACCGGTAACACAATTTGATGAACGCCTGAAGACTTTGGTTGCCGATATGGCAGCAACCATGTACGACGCCCCCGGCGTAGGGCTGGCTGCTTCGCAGGTCGATGTGCATGAACAGATCGTGGTCATCGACGTGTCGGAGACCAATGACCAGCTACAGGTATTCATCAACCCTGAAATTCTGTGGGCCAGTGAAGAAAGAAAGATTTACGACGAGGGCTGCCTGTCCGTCCCCGGTATTTATGATGGCGTAGAACGTCCGGCAGAGGTCAAGGTACGTGCCTTTGATGCCGAAGGTAAGGCATTCGAAGTCCATGCCACGGAATTGCTGGCTGTATGTATACAACATGAAATGGATCACCTGAAAGGCAAGGTATTTGTCGAATACCTGTCGCCGCTGAAGCGCAATCGCATCAAAACCAAGATGCTGAAGGAAGAACGCGAAGAACAGCGCAAGCGGGCTGAACGCTGATGCGTGTCATTTTTGCGGGCACGCCCGAATTTGCGGCAACAGCACTACAGGCTCTGCACGCAGCCGGCTTCGACATACCACTGGTATTAACCCAGCCTGACCGTCCCGCCGGGCGCGGCATGCAATTGCATGCCTCGGCCGTCAAGCAATTTGCGCAACAACATGGCATACCGGTGGCACAGCCGGTTTCCCTGCGACTTGATGGCAAATACCCGGATGTTGCAAAAGAGATACACGACCTGCTGCTTTCCACACCACATGATGTCATGGTAGTGGCAGCCTATGGCCTGATACTGCCGTTATCGGTACTGCGCATTCCCCGCCTGGGTTGTCTGAACATTCATGGTTCTTTGCTGCCACGCTGGCGTGGTGCGGCGCCCATACACCGTGCCATAGAAGCAGGCGATAGCGAAACCGGTATCACCATCATGCAGATGGAAGAAGGCCTGGACACAGGCCCCATGCTGTTGATGAAATCAATACCGATTGCTACTGACGATACTACAGGTGGCCTGCATGACAAACTGGCAGACCTGGGGGGAGCGATGATAGTCGATGCCCTCAGACGTTTGCAGCAAGATACCTTGCATGCCACAGTACAACCGGAAGATGGCGTCTGTTATGCCGCCAAGATCAGCAAGGCCGAAGCCGCACTGGACTTCAAGCTGCCCGCTGATGTGCTGGAACGCAAGATCCGGGCATTCAACCCCTTCCCCGGCGCGCATGCGGACTATGCAGGTGCCACCCTCAAAATCTGGGGTGCCCGGGCCATACAAACGTCCACACCGGCGGCTCCAGGGCAGATACTGGCCACCAGCCCGACAGGAATTCTGGTTGCTTGCGGGCAAGGTGCGTTAGAATTAATCGAATTGCAAAAACCCGGGGGCAAGCGTCTTTTGGTGAGCGAATTCCTGAAAGGCTTTGATTTTATCGTTGGCAATTGTTTCGATTGAATCAAGAAATGAAGCAAAAAAGCTACATCTTGGCCCGTTTAGGGCCCTGATATGCGTTATATAGCGGGGAATAGTCCAATTAATGCCTGGTTGCAAGCAAAATCTTTGTTGCCTGCCGCTACTTGTTGTATTCTCTTACACTGAATTATTGCCATTATTGTTTTCGATAACAAAAACTCTGACAAAGACCTAAAAAAGGTGAGCTCATGAAGAAACTTCTTCCCATTGCCCTGGCAGCTGGACTGTTGGCAGGTTGTACAACTCCATACAGTGAAACTCCGCTGGCGGGCAATTTCCCGACGACCACGCAAAATAAATTGCAGGCTGCGTCGCATTGGCTCCTGATTGCAAAAGATGTCGCCGATCAAATCAAGCTTGGTACTGACAAGATAGGCGCGCCGGTCTATGTTACTCCACCACAACAGAACAGCAAATTCACACTGGCCTTCTACAATCAGATCATCACTTCGCTGGTGAATCAGGGTGTGGTCGTCAGAAAAGTAAATGACGGTACGGCACAGGTCATCGATATCGAAACCGAACTGGTTCGTTTCTCTCCCAATCGTCATCAAAACACGCGCTTTGTCAGTGTCACTGCGATTGGTGCAGGCATTGCTGCCGTTCATGGCTTGGGTATTCCGGTAAAAACCGATTACGTACTGGGTGGCCTGGGCCTGGCTGCTGCGTATGACTGGACCCACTGGGTTAACCAGGAATATGCGAAAGGTCCTACGCCAACTTATGAACTGATCGTCACCACTTCGCTGGTCAAGAATCTGCAGTTTGTAGCGCGTCGTACTGATGCCTACTATGTCAGCGATTACGACTGGACACTGTATAACAAAGAAACCGACTTCAATTTCCGTGTCGTTGGGGGCCAATAATGATGAAAAGAGCAGCTCTCGCAATCGCATCTGTCGTGGCGCTGAGCGCCTGTTCCAGCCTGGGTTTCAACAATGCGCCGGTCACGGCTGCACCTGTGCCCACCTGGAAAGATGCCGAAGCCAATGAATTTATTCCCGCCAATCAACGTGCAGCATCGGCATTGATCGCGGCGGCTGGCCAGCAAATTGATCCTTCCCGTCCTTTGATCGTCGCCACCCTGGCCAATATCAATTCACTGGAAGATTCTTCCACATTTGGCCGTATCATCGCCGAGCAGGTATCGGGGCAATTTACCCGTAGCGGCTACAAGATGATAGAGATGAAATTCCGTGAGAAGGTTTTCATCCGCCAAAACGTTGGTGAATTCCTGCTGACCCGGGAAATCAAGGATGTCGCCCAAAACCATAGTGCCCAGGCTGTCATCGTTGGTACCTATGCGGAAAGCGACAAACTGGTGTTTGTTAACCTGAAGCTGATACGCCCGGTAGACAACGTGGTCATCAGCACCTTTGATTACGCCGTCCCTATGGACAAGACAGTCAAGGCTTTGCTGGGTCGTCGTTAATCCCAAATAGCTTGTCAATAAAAAGGCGACAGTGTCAGCACTGTCGCCTTTTTGTATTCCATGACTCAGAAACACTGACCCGCAAGCTAAGTCTCGGTATCGCTCCCAAACAAATCACTACGTGCCGCCCGGCTGATTGCCAGTACCGCCGGGTGGGTCAGTTTGCGCTGTACTGAAATGGCATAGAACTGTTCACGAATATCATCGGTCTGCCCCAGCAACTGCACGTCATACTGGCGTATCAGCATGTCAGCAATCACAGTGGGGGCGGCAAAAAAGCCGGCACCCGCCTGGCCAAAAGCACTCATGAGCGCACTGTCATCAAACTCGCCAGCGATGCGTGGATGCAAGTCCTGCTGATCAAACCAGTGCAGCAACTTGGCCCGCAGGGCCGCATCTTCCCCTGGCAACAAAAATGGCGCAGCTTCCAGGCTGTGCGGAAAATTGCGCGGATATTGCTGAAGTAAGGCAGACGTACCAAAAAAACTGATGCCACATTCACCCAGCAAATGGCTATATCCGCGTACATTCACCGTGGTCGGCATGGGGCTGTCAGACATGACCACATCCAGTTTATGGGTCGCCAGATCACCCAGCAGGACTTCCATCTTGCCTTCACGGCAATTAATACGCAAAGTCTGGGGTAATTTCAAGGCCGGTTCCAGCAAGCGATAAGCCAGTGCCTTGGGCAGCGCATCCGATACCCCCACCCTTAGCTGCACCGTTCTTTCTGTTGGTCTGTGGTGCAAGACTTCTTCCAGCTCTTGTCCCAAAGCAAAGATATCTTCTGCGTAACTCAGTACCAGGCGACCGGCCTCGGTCAGTTCCAGATTGCGTCCGCTCTTGCGAAACAGGGCCTCCCCCTGAATTTCTTCAAACAGACTTAACTGCGCACTGATGGTTTGTGGCGTCAGGTGTAATTGCTCACTGGCGCGGGCAATACTGCCAGCCTTGGCAACCATCCAGAAGTAATGCAAGTGTTTGTAATTGAGTGCGGGCATATAAAAATGTACAGGCTGTCAATACATCTGTTTTAACGAAGTAAAATTCAATTATATTCGACTTTTATTGTTTGTTAGCACGGTCTACACTTTCATTACCTTCTGTTGAGAAGGTGAGGTCATTCACTGTTGATGAATTACCTCAACATTTCAGGAGAGAAGCATGAAAATTGTCAGTCGTTCCACCCACGGTGAAGCGCAAACAGTGTCCTATGTGGATGGCAGCATCAGTGCTGGCCACAAGGTCTTGCGTAATACCTATATGTTGCTGTCGATGACTTTGCTGTTTTCAGCATTGACTGCCGCAGCCACCGTTACCTTCGCCATTCCGGGCCCAGGCATCTTGCTGACCCTGGTTGGCTACTTTGGCCTCTTGTTCGCCACCACCAAATTACAAAATAGCGCCTGGGGCATTGCTTCAGTCTTTGCACTGACCGGTTTCATGGGGTATACCCTGGGGCCTATTCTGACCCGTTATCTGGGCATGCCCGGCGGTACCAGCATCGTCATGACAGCCATGGCCATGACAGGTCTGATCTTCATGGGTCTGTCTGCCTATGTATTGATCAGCAAGCGTGACTTCAGCTTCATGGCCGGCTTTTTGATGGTGGGTATGCTGGTGGCTTTTGTTGCTAGCCTGGGCGCGATTTTCTTCCAGATTCCGGCCCTGTCACTGACGATTTCCGCAGTCATGGTGTTGCTGATGTCCGGCATGATTTTGTTTGAAACCAGCAATATCATCCACGGCGGTGAAACCAACTACATCATGGCAACCGTCAGCCTGTACGTCACGATATTTAACCTGTTCACCAGCCTGCTGCATTTGCTGGGTGTTATTGAGAAAGAATAATAATGTTGCATACCGTCGCTCAGCCCTGGATGTGGGCAGTATTTATCGGCTTTGTTTTACTCATGTTGGCAATCGACGTGCTGGCCCTTGGTGGCTCGCGCGCCCACAAAGTCAGCATCCGGGAAGCGGCGGCATGGTCCATCGTCTGGGTCAGTCTGGCCCTGTTATTCGATTTCGGTTTGTGGATTTATCTGTCGGACACCGTAGGTCGTGAAATTGCAACGGCCAAGGCCATGGAATTCCTGGCCGGCTACGTCATAGAGAAATCGCTGTCAGTCGACAATGTGTTTGTCTTCCTGCTGATCTTTGGTCACTTTGCGGTACCGCCCCAATATCAGCGCAAGGTTTTGCTGTATGGCGTACTGGGCGCGATTGTGATGCGCATCATCATGATACTGGCAGGTAGCTGGGTGGTTGCCCAGTTCTCATGGGTGTTGTACCTGTTCGGCATTTTCTTGCTGGTGACCGGTATGCGCATGCTGGTGGCGGCTGAACAGGAGCCTGATCTGGAAGCCAATCCGGTATTGCGCCTGGCGAAAAAGATACTGCCGTTCACCAAAGAATTTCACCGGGAAAAATTCACCGTCAAGGTAGATGGCAAGCGTTTTTTCACGCCGCTGTTCCTGGTGTTGATACTGATAGAAATTTCTGACGTGATCTTTGCAGTGGATTCCATCCCGGCGATTTTTGCAGTGACGACAGATCCCTTCATTGTCTTCACATCCAACATTTTCGCCATCATGGGTCTGCGTGCACTGTACTTCTTGCTGGCAGATATGGCAGACCGCTTCCATTTGCTGAAATTCGGCCTGGCATTTGTGCTGATGTTTGTGGGTATCAAGATGCTGATCGTGAAATGGATGCATGTGCCCACCAGCATATCGCTGATGGTGATCGCCGGCCTGCTTGGCACTTCAATCATCGCCAGCCTGTTTGTCAGCAGGAAGCACAATTAAAAGCGAACTAAAACAGAATTAAGGCAGTAATCCACGCGCTAAAGCGCTAGCGCAGTAACCAATACATGAGTCCCTTTGGCACATCACAGCTTGACCGTGATGTGCTTTTTTTTATGGATTAAGCTAATCCCACATTTACCACCTGAGGTGCTTGCCCGATCACGATCAGCGGTGCAGCACCGTCAGCATTGAGCAAGTGGGTATGCGAATCGTCAACAATCGAGGATGTCGTAAAATTGGTTGTCAGATATGGGTTATTCACGCTCTCCACAAAGTTGCCATTCCTGTCAACAAGCAATACAGAAACAACGCCGCCAGATTTCAATAGTGTTTGCAACTGCAATGAGTCAGTTGTGCCGAGGTTAAAGTCCACCTTGGTATCCGAAATGCCAATAAGATCATCAGTAGCAATAACCTTGCCATTAATTTTCAAATACGCGGTACTACTGAAATACTGGAATCCAGGCGCAATAGTTGCTGTCACCAATAAATTGGTATTTGAGCTATTGACCGTGTTTGCCACTACATTGCCACCCAGAGGTGTCAGTGCAATATTGGTCGCTGGAGAACCATTAACGTATTTTGAGGTCAAGAAAATATCTGGGGTTTTCAGGGAAATGCTGGATGAATATCCCGCTGTATTTGTCATCACAAGACTCAGGTTTTGCTTTGTCCAGTAATCACTATAGACCTGTGAGGCTATAGTTGTGTCAAATACAAAATCGAGCATATTGGAAGTAGCCGATATGTTTGAAACTTTGGCAATGACCTTTCCATCTTCCAAGATCGCCGCCGTCCCGCCTGTATGCAGGCCAGGCGCAATTGGAAATGTGATCTCCCTGATCTGTAGACCCTGGTCAATTGAATCGTATACAACACCTGTATTTGGCAGTACAGGTTTAAATATAGCGGAATCAACATAAGCATTGCTACCATACTGATTGCTTGCCAGAGTGGGATTATTCACGCTTTCAATTGCATTTCCATTCATGTCAACCATGACAACTGACACAACCCCACCATTGTTGATCAAACTCTGTATCTGAGCACTGCTTACAGCAGTCACATTAAAATCTACTGATGTATCAACGCTGGAAATCTTGAGATCATATGCAATGACCTGGCCATTGATTTTCAAAAATGCCTGACTACCAAAGTATTCAAGGCTGTTAATCGTCGCCTTTACCAGCAGTGTTCCGCTTTTGCTGTCCGTAGAAATACTGATATTTGTAGCTGGCGTACCATCCTTGTCCTTGCCTGCATATTTGATCTTGTAATCCTTTAACATGGTCGTGCTAGCATTGCCTGCAGCATCTGTCAGGACAAGACTCAGACCATTTGAAGCATTGTTGTAGACATCGCTGTACACCTGCTTCATGATTTTTGGATCTATCATGAAATCAAGAATATCCGCATTGGCGGCAATGTTGCTGACCTTCCCTATCACTACACCATTTTCCATCAGCACTGCAGATCCTCCGGCATTTTCACCCGGAAGTATCTTGAATTGAATTTCACCCACCCCGTAATCCAGGCTCGTAGATGGCTGAAAGAAAAAGGTCGTTACATAAGTAGCCTTACTTGGGAGCACAGGCGGTGTCGTATCGAGCACAACTGTAGTCAGCGCGCCGGTCTTTCCTGTATTACCGAAAATATCGGTCACCTTGACACCCAACAATTTCGTGCCATCCGGGCCCCAGTTGATGCCTGCCGGAATGTGAATAACAGCCTTTTGCGAAATCACCTCCGCCGCAGTCAGGATGTGCGTAACCGGAGCATAAAATGAGCTGTTGCCATTCATCAGCTCAAGTAGGTATCCAGCTCCTGCCTGCACACCTTTCAAGTCAACCAGTACATCCATCCCTGCAATTCTCTCGGCATTGCTAATGCCATTTGTGGCCTCAGCGATTTTCAGCGGCAGACTTGGTACCAGGGTAGGAGGCAAGTCTGTTGCAGTCACACCAGACAAGATTCCACGCATCACTTCGAAGGCATAAGCAGAGCTATACAGGCTTGCTTTTTCTGTAGTAGTCAGACTGGCCGTGAAGTTGATAGCAAAAGTCAGCTTACTGTCTATGGTCGCACCATCCAGACTTTGTGGTGTCGCACCGTTGACGATCGCCAATGCAGCGGTGCCCAGGTTCACTGCGCCGCTATCAATCTGGGTTGTCCAGTATTTCAAACCAGCGGCATCCACCGTCCGCCCAAACAGATTTTTATACAACGCGGTTACTACGTCCGCCGTGGTTTTGCCACCATACGTCAGCTTGTACTCAGACTGCTCACTAAAAGACTGCGCCAGACTAGGCAGCGAAATTTTATTGGCATCAAGCTGCCCTTCCCAATATTGCAAACCAGCCACGTCAGCAGGGCGGTTGAAGTAAGCGATATACAACTTTTGTATGGTGCTGGCGTTAATACCCATAAAACAAGCTTTCTATAAGGGGAAAGGACAATATCCAAATAACTTCAAATCAATAAAAATACGCATTCGTGTAGGAGGCACGCCATCACGGCCACCAAGAGCCTAAGAAATGCGCTTGCGGCCGGCAAAACAAATAGCAAGCGCCCATACCTGCAACCGGCGTCAACTAGCGTGCTCAACGAGCTATCCGCTATGCGAACAGATTTTATTCGACCGTCATTGTAACAAAATATTACAAATTTGCCATATCAACAATGACGCATATGATTTCACCCCGCGCTGGGCACGGCAAAAAATATTCAGTTATGTATCCAGAGCTACTTCCATTTGCCTTATCCGGTGTTGTCGGTGTGCTGCCCAAAGCCAGTGCCCTCGACGCAAGCCCTTGATTTGACGTATAATTTGTCTTCTGTTGCGCCGATTTGAGATTCAGATTGCGGGCGCGTAATAAGTGCTGCTAAAAGGACGTCGCCCGATCCGCCTGCACACACAAGCTGATCGGGTTTTGTTTTATTGCGAGTAAACATCATGACTACGACCCTGCCTGTATCTGCCCTCGAAACCCGTTTGCGCGAGATGTTGCAAAAGCGCATCCTGATACTCGACGGCGCCATGGGTACCATGATCCAGCGCTACAAACTGACAGAAGAAGATTATCGTGGCGAGCGTTTCAAGGACTTTACCGGTCCGGAAACCGTGCGTGAACTCTTCGTAAAGGGCAATAATGAACTGCTGTCGCTGACACAGCCGCATGTGATTGCCGAAATCCATGAACAATACCTGGCAGCCGGTGCCGACCTGATAGAAACCAATACCTTTGGTGCCACTACTGTCGCGCAGGATGACTACCACATGGCGCATCTGGCCTATGAGATGAATGTCGCCTCAGCCAAAATCGCACGCGCTGCCTGTGACAAATATTCGACACCGGACAAACCACGCTATGTCGCAGGTGCGCTTGGCCCTACACCAAAAACAGCATCGATTTCACCAGATGTGAATGACCCGGCAGCACGTAATGTCACCTTCGACCAACTGGTGGCCGCCTATCTGGAACAAACCCGTGGTCTGGTTGAAGGCGGCGCCGATGTGCTGCTGGTCGAAACCATATTCGATACACTGAACTGTAAAGCAGCGCTGTTCGCTATTGATCAGTTTTTTGAAGAAACCGGGACCCGCCTGCCCATCATGATTTCTGGCACGGTAACCGATGCGTCTGGCCGTATCCTGTCGGGCCAAACGGTACCAGCGTTCTGGAATTCGGTACGTCATGCCAAACCGCTGACAGTCGGCCTGAACTGCGCCCTTGGTGCTGCCCTGATGCGCCCGTATGCAGAAGAATTGTCAAAAATTGCCGACACCTTTGTCTGCATTTACCCGAATGCCGGTTTGCCCAATCCCATGAGCGATACCGGCTTTGATGAATTGCCAGCCGATACCTCAGCCCTGCTGAAAGAATTTGCCGAAGCCGGCTTCATCAATATCGCCGGTGGCTGTTGCGGTACCACGCCTGATCATATCAAGGCGATTGCCGACATCCTGCAAACCCGCACGCCACGCGATATCCCGACCGTACCGGCAGCCATGCGCCTGTCTGGTCTGGAGCCGTTCACGATTGATGAAACATCGCTGTTCGTCAACGTTGGTGAACGTACCAATGTCACCGGCTCAAAAGCCTTCGCCCGCCTGATTTTGAATGAGCAATACGATGAAGCACTGGCTGTCGCCCGTCAGCAGGTAGAAAACGGCGCGCAAGTCATCGACATCAATATGGATGAGGCGATGCTGGATTCACTGGCAGCGATGACACGCTTCCTGAACCTGATCGCGTCCGAACCGGATATCGCCCGCGTGCCTATCATGATCGACTCGTCGAAATGGACAGTCATCGAAGCTGGCCTGAAATGCGTGCAGGGTAAGGCTATCGTCAATTCGATTTCCATGAAAGAAGGCGAAGCAGAATTCCTGCGTCAGGCCACGCTGTGCAAGCGTTATGGCGCAGCCGTCATCGTCATGGCCTTTGACGAAAAAGGCCAGGCGGATACCTATGCGCGCAAGGTGGAAATTTGCGAACGCGCCTATCGCCTGCTGGTCGAGAAACTGGATTTTGATCCGCAAGACATTATCTTTGACCCGAATATTTTCGCGGTCGCCACAGGTATTGAAGAACACAATAATTACGCCGTTGATTTTATTGAAGCGACTGACTGGATACACAAAAACCTGCCCGGTGCCAAGATCAGCGGCGGTGTCTCGAACGTGAGTTTCTCTTTCCGTGGCAATGACCCGGCAAGGGAAGCTATTCACACGGTATTCCTGTACCACGCCATCAAGGCGGGTATGACCATGGGTATCGTCAATGCCGGTATGGTCGGTGTGTATAGTGAGCTGGACGCTGAATTGCGCGAGCGTGTTGAAGACGTGGTGCTGAACCGCCGGGAAGACGCGACCGAGCGCATGATAGAAATTGCTGCCACGCTCAAAGCCGGCGGCAAGAAAGAAGAAGCCACGCTGGAATGGCGTAACGAACCAGTAGAAAAACGTCTGTCGCATGCGATGGTACACGGTATCACCAACTGGATCGTCGAAGATACCGAAGAAGCCCGCGCTGCCATCATGGACGCAGGTGGCCGCCCTATCCAGGTCATTGAAGGCCCGTTGATGGCAGGCATGAATATCGTTGGTGACCTGTTTGGCCAGGGCAAGATGTTCTTGCCACAGGTGGTGAAATCAGCCCGCGTCATGAAGCAGGCAGTTGCCCATCTGATCCCCTATATCGAAGAAGAAAAGAAACGCAGCGGTGACAACAAGCCCAAGGGCAAGATCGTCATCGCCACGGTCAAAGGCGATGTGCACGACATCGGCAAGAACATCGTGACCGTGGTCTTGCAGTGTAATAATTTTGAAGTGGTGAACATGGGTGTGATGGTGCCCTGCTCAGAAATCCTGGCCAAGGCCAAGGCAGAAAATGCCGACATCATCGGCCTGTCTGGTCTGATCACACCATCCCTTGAAGAGATGGCCTATGTAGCCAAAGAAATGCAGCGTGACCCGCATTTCCGCATGCTCAAGATCCCGTTGCTGATCGGTGGTGCAACTACCAGCCGCGCCCATACCGCGGTGAAAATTGCGCCGAATTATGAAGGCCCGGTTGTGTATGTGGCTGATGCTTCGCGCTCAGTGTCTGTCGCACAATCACTGCTGACACCGGAAAGCCGTGACCAGTACATCGCTGACCTCGGTAGCGATTACGAACGTATCCGTACCCAGCATGCGAATAAAAAAGCTACACCCATGGTCACGCTGGCGCAAGCCCGTGCGAATAAAATGAAAGTGGATTTCACTGGCAGCAATGCGCCAGTCAAACCCAAATTCATAGGTCGCCGCCTGTTCAAAAATATTGATCTGGCGACGATTGCCAATTACATAGACTGGGGCCCGTTCTTCCAGACCTGGGACCTGGCTGGACCTTTCCCTGCCATATTAACTGATGAAGTCGTTGGAGAAGCAGCCACCAAAGTATTTGCCGAAGGCCAGGCCATGCTGAAGAAAATCATCGAGGGCCGCTGGCTGACGGCGAATGGTGTGGTCTCCCTGCTGCCTGCCAATACCGTGAATGATGACGATATAGAAATCTATACCGACGACACCCGCAGCCAGGTGGCCCTGACTTATTACGGCACGCGTCAGCAAACAGAGAAACCCATCATCGATGGCGTGCAAAGACCCAACCAGTGCCTGTCAGACTTCATCGCACCAAAAGACAGCGGCATCAAGGACTATATAGGCATGTTCGCGGTAACCGCTGGCCTTGGTATAGAAAAGTATGAAAAGCGCTTTGAAGATGCGCATGATGACTACAGCAGCATCATGCTAAAGTCACTGGCAGACCGCCTGGCCGAAGCCTTTGCCGAATACCTGCATGAACGCGTACGTAAAGACCTGTGGGGTTATGTCGCCGATGAAGCCCTCTCCAATGAAGACCTGATCAAGGAAAACTACAAAGGCATACGCCCCGCCCCTGGCTACCCTGCCTGCCCGGAACATACGGTCAAGACCGAAATGTTCAAGCAGATGCAGTGTGAAGAAATAGAGATGTACATCACTGAATCATGGGCCATGATACCTGGCGCGGCAGTATCGGGCTTTTACTTTGCTCATCCTGAATCGAAGTATTTCAGCGTAGGTAAAATTGCGGATGATCAGGTCACCGATATGGCCGAACGACGCGATGTACCCAAGGAAGAAGTGGAACGCTGGCTGGCACCGAATTTGTAGCTGGTTTCCACTAAGGCTGTTCTCAAATTTGCTTACCGCTCTATTTTTGAACAGCCTTCCCGCCAGGCCATGACTGAATTTTAGGCAGGGACAGTTCGTACAAATGACTCCAGCGCCTGCTTTACGTCTTCAGTCACAGTATCCCAATCTCTTACCTTGGGTTGCCGGAACAAACGTGCAGATGGATACCACGGACTATCCGTTCTATGCAGTAGCCAGCGCCAATCTGGATTGTATTCGATTAAAACCCAGGTCGGCTTGCCCATAGCACCGCCAAGATGTGCGATAGAAGTGTCTATGGAAATAACCAAATCCATCAATTCTACCAAAGCCGCCGTATCCGAGAAATCGTGCATTTCCGGTCCAAAATGTCTGACATGGGGGTAATGACTGAGTATCTCCCGGTCATACGCCGATAAATCTTTCTGCAAAATGACAAAGTCAGCATCGGCTGAAAACAGTCTGGCAGCTAACTTCATATCCAGTGACCTGGTCTTGTTTCTTTTATGCTCAGGATTACCGGTCAGTGCAATACCCACTAAAGGTTTAGCCCTTTTCGGTCCCAGTCTTTTGCCCCAAACTGCGGCGCGTTCCGGTTCGCTTGAGATATACGGAATATTCGCAGGGATAGTGTCAACCGTGGTGCCGAGCAATAAAGGCAAGCTCATCAAAGGCGAGTAGCAATCGAAAGAAATTTCATCGACAAAGTCCCGCACCTCATCTATACCATCTATAGTTGCCAATAGACGTTTTAGTAGAGGTGAGGCGACAACAATCACTTTACATTTTTTTGATTTAAGCAGCTTTACATAGCGAATAAATTGTATGGTATCGCCATGACCTTCCTCAGTAATCAGCAGGATGTCTTTTCCTGTTAAATCCTCTTTGCCTGTCCAGCGTGCTTCCTTGGGGAGTTTCAGCATAAACTCCAGCATGACACCCTTTAAGCGTCGCTCATAACTTTTCAATCCTTGAGGATAATCCCCCAGCAAAAGTTGGGAAATCCCCACGCTAAGCTCGACTTCAGACGCGTCTGGAAATTCTTTCAATGCCAATTGATAGGTGTTGATCGCTTCTTCGATTTTATTCTGCTGTGCCTGTGCATTGGCTAAATCGGTATACAGCATCAATGATTTTTTTTCGGCGACAAGCGCTAGCGAATAGCTTTTCTCTGCCGAAACATAGTCCAATTCCAGCGACTGCAAATTCCCTTTGTAGTAATGCAGGTCACAAAAATCGGGAAATAGCTCAAGGCCACGGTCAACTATCACATTCGCTTCTTGGGCCTGGCCTAACATGATGTAGGCCATACCGAGGTCCCGGTATGCTAACCGAAGAGTATTATCAAGTTCAATGGCCCGTTGATAGCTGGCGACACTCGACGCTATTTCACCCTTGTCATACAAAATACCACCCTGCAAATAGTGTGCGTTCGCAAGCGTGGGATCAAGTTCCAATGCCTTGACTATGTGATGTTGCGCCCGTAATAGATTCTTTTCTTCCAAAAACAAAAAGCCCAGCATGCTATGCGCTTTTGCCAGCGTTGGATCAAGTTGTAAAGCTCGTTCATATAAGTCTTTTGCCTGCATCAGCCGGCCATCACTGAATAGCAGATTTGCTTTTTCTTGCAACTCAGCACCTGTCAGCAGACTTGCCTTCGGTTCCGTCGCGATGGGTTCTTTGTCGGCAGAAAATAGATTTTTAATTAACTTGAACATGCCGTCGCTCTATTTCCCGATTTCTTTCATTACGATGTTGGTCAGTTCTTCCACCACATCCTTGTCGAAGCCCTGTTCCAGCAAATGCCATTTGAAAACATTGCCGAATTGCGCTTTTTTATAAATGTTCAGGCGGTGTTCAAGCCTGAAGTTGTGTATTTTCTGTTCCAGCTGCTGCAAGATTTTTATACGCTTTTTGAACGTTTTGTCTTTTTTTGCAGCAAGCTCTGTTGGCATTTGAGCAACCACAAATTCAGCCAGTTGCAGGCCAAATTCCTTTGCCTCTTTCGCGCTAAACCAACTAATCATGACTTTCCCTTTTGTGTAACCAAAACCGACTCATTGCAACGATAGTTGACAGGTGACGCCATGCTCTCGCCTGCACTCACTATCATTATACTAATTTATCAAAAGCCCCAAGTGGATAATTCTGCCGGGTAACATGTGTGGGAAATGCTGGCCGTTGGCCCCAACAAACGACCTGCATAAAAAAATGCCGCTCAGTGATTCACTGAACGGCATCGGAGTGGGGCTTGCGCCCCTGCTGCTTGTTAATTGCGTTAGCTGCTTATTACATTGATTACTTGAATACGTAACCGACGTTCAGACGGAATGCACGGCCATAGGCATTGTGCAGGCTGTCGTTATAACCGCTGGTGGTGTAGCTGGAGCTAGGATCGTAAGGCGCTTTGGAATCCATTGCGTTCAGTACACGCACACCTATCGTCACATCTTTGAAGCCTTTGTAGGTGTATCCCAGATCTACTGTAGTCCAGCTGGCTACTGCACATTCAGGCACATACGTCAGGTACTTGGCAACGCCACCCAGTGAAGTGGCTGTTGCTGGCTGGCCGCTGCCATAATTGCAGTAAGCGACAGGATAGGTTTCAGCCGCATTGGTGTAACGCATCAAAGAAACGCCGCCAACAAAGTTGATCGCACCGTTGACTGTATGCGCTTGCTTGGTCCAGGAAGAAGACAGGCTGGCACGCAAACGAGGAATATCGCCAACACTGGTAGAGAAGTTGGAAACACCACCGCGTGTACCGACCAGATTGGTTTCAGGATCGCCCGGTTTTTCTGCACGACGGAATTCTATCGTGTAGGAAGTACGGAAACGGGTATCGAGCTTGCCGTTATCACCCAGGTTGTTACGCATCGCCATTTCGACGTCAACGCCGCTAACCACGGTACTGCCCTGGTTGACGTAGTTACGCAACAGAGAAATCAAAGGGCCGGAATTCGGGATCACATTGCCGTTTTTGTCTTTGACAAAATTGACAGGGTTGGTATCACGAATCACTGTACCTGGATATGCATCCTGGTTGTTCAGGATCAGTGTGGACGACAGGGCTGCCACTTCATCTTCCTTACGGATGTTGTAGTAGTCAACCAGGATGTCGAAATCACGTGTAGGTGACAAGATCATGCCCAGCGAGAAGCTTCTGGATGTTTCTGGCTTCAGGTTAGGGTTTTGACGGATCAGCGTCGAAATACTTCTGGAGCAGTCGGTATTGTCGGCACCAGTCAATGGTGTTTTGCCGTCCGGGCAGCGGATAGGATCAACCAGGCTGTTCAGGAAGGTCTGTGTACCACCAGCAGTAACCTGTACCAGTGCCGGCGCACGGAAGCCTTGTGCATAAGTCGAACGGAAAGCCAGAGAATCATTCACAGTCCATTTTGCGCCCACTTTTGGCACGAAATTGGTTTTGAAACTAGGGTATTTGTCGACACGGCCGGCAAAATCCATTTCAAAGTTTTTCAGGAACGGTGTACGTACTTCAAAGAAAGCGGAAGTCACATTACGTTGGCCCTGAATGAACTGGTTTGCCAGACCCAGGACCTGACCAGAGCTGGTCAGGTTATCTGGTTTCAAAGTCATTTTTTCCTGACGGAATTCCAGACCAGATGCAAAACCGATTGCGCCACCTGGCAGGCTACCGAATTCTGTACTTGCCTTGAAATCAGCTTGTGCGATTTCAGCAACACCAACGCTCTTCAATGCACGGCTCAGGTTAGGCTGTTTGGCAACGTCGGCCAAAGACATGTTCTGATCGATCAGTTTTTGTACTTCTGGCAGCAACAGGAAGCCATTGGAAATATCAGTACGCTCGGAACGGTTCCACAATACGCCAGTTTCCCAATCCCAGTTCTTGTAACTACCTTTCAGGCCGGACGCAAAACGCAGGGCTTCATTGGTCGTGTTGGTGCCACCTGCGACGTTTTCAAAGCGATAAACAACTGCAGCACGGCTGGTCGGGAAAGGATTGTCAGGATGGCCTACCGGCAAAATTGCCTGGAATGGTGTACCTGCGCCGGACAAGGCAAATGCTGTGGAAGGTGTACGGCCATCGATAGAGCGTGAACCACCGGTGTAATCACGGTCTGTCTTGCTGTAAGCCACTTCGGCAAACGCTGACAAAGTGTCATTGATTTGATAGATGCCGCGAGACATCGCGCTGATGTCCTGGCCTGCGCCCTGAACTTCGGCAAAATCGTCAAGGTTATAGTTACAGAATTGACGATTGTACAATGCGCTGGTCGTGGCAATATTGTATTGTGCACCGCCAGTGATCAGACGTGAGGAATCGCAATTGGTACGGTTGACAACGTTGGCGTCATTGGCAGAGAAGAAAGTCTTGCTGCCTGGCGTACGTTCGCGATAGAAGAACGGCTGGTTACTGATGCTGCTGGAGTAAGGGGACAAACGGTTGTTGAGCGTGCTGTACAAGCCTTTTTCTACGTCGTTGGCATCCTTGATCGCTACGCGGTCGCGCTTGGAAAATTCAGCGCTGAAAGTGACGTTGTAGCCGTCTTGTCCATAGTTACCAAAACCGGCGGAAGCGCTGACACTTTTCTTTTTGAACTGGTTGTCATCATTCGCGCCCATGGTGGCGTTCATCTGCACGCCCTGGTAATCGCTCTTGGTGATGAAGTTGATAACACCGGCAATCGCGTCGGAACCGTAGACGGCAGAAGCGCCATCTTTGAATATCTCTACACGTTCCAGCATCGACAGAGGGATACTGTTGATGTCATACAGTGTGGACTGACCCTGATTTGGGTTAGCGTATGCAGATGGTGTCATGCGACGGCCATTCAGCAAAATCAGAGTGGAACTGGAACCCAGACCACGCAGGGATGCTGTTGCCACACCACGAGAAAAACCGCCATCAACGGCGTCAAATGCACCGCCACTACCCAGAGCTGGTATAGTGCGCAGCAATTCGGCCACCGTGGTGGCACCACTTTGGCTGATATCTTTTGCTGTCAGCGTCTGGATAGGAGATGTACCTTCCTTGTCGATACGCTTGATGTGTGAACCCGTTACTTCAATTTTTTGAATTTTTTCAGCTGGTTCAGATTTCACGTCTTGCGCCTGAGCACTTGCCAGTACGCCACTGGACAGCATTGCCAACGCCAGCTTTACGGCGTAAGCACATTTCTTCTCTTGATAAAACATTCAATCTCTCCTTGGTAAATCGGGGATAGGTTCAAACTGCGAAAAAAGACAAATCCGGCAAGTTCTAATGAACTGAGATGCCGGATCGTGGTCGAACCAAAGCGATGCTTAAACTACGATGCGCAAATGCACAACGATGCGCAAAAAAGTGTAAAAAGCCTGCAAATTTACTAATAAAAATTGATATTTATCAGCGCATTGACTACAAGCAGGTTGTTACACTTTGTTTCATGCGTGTATGATCCCATTACAGTTTCATTACCGTCCAATGAGAATTTGGCAGAAAAATATACCCATATCGTTATGATTGATTCGTTGCCCATAGAAAAGTATTTTGCTCGCCACCTCAAAATCAAGCACCTTCGCTTGCTGGTCGAACTGGCTGACAAGCAGACGGTTGCTCAGGTTGCAGCTTCTTTGCATGTCAGCCAACCGGCCGTTTCCAAGATGCTGGGCGAGATGGAAGAAGGGATAGGGGTCAAACTGTTCGAAAGAGCTGGGCGTGGTATAAAACCAACACCTTCGGGCGAATGTCTGATCAAACATGCAAGAGAAGTCTTATTCAATTTGCAAAAAGCGCATCAGGAAATGCGTTCGCTGGCCACCGGCACCGTCGGCAAGGTCACGGTGGGTATTCTGAGCGTGGTGTCAACCACCATCATTCCCAAGGCTGTCAAGATACTCAAAACCAACTGGCCAAATGTGACCATCCGCATCATGGACGGTACTGTAGACCAGCAATTGCAGGATCTGCGCGAAGGCAAGCTTGACATCGTCATCGGCCGTGTGTTTTCTGAACGTGCTGCCGAGCATCTGCAAGAAGAAGTGCTGTACGACGATCCACTGGTGATCGTCACGTCCAGTAAAAATCCGCTGGCACATCGCGACAATCTGACCTGGAAGGATTTGAATAATCTGCCATGGATATTGTCGGTGGAAGAATCACCGACCTACAAGCGCATGGTCAACCTGCTGGCCAAGAATGGGGTCAGTAAACCAACCGATGTGATCGAATCGGTATCCCGTTCGGTCAACCTGCCATTGCTGATGGAGCCACCACGCCTGGGTCTGCTGTCTTTATCGGCAGCCCGCCAGTCCGTGGCGGAAGGGGTATTGCAAATCCTGCCGCTAAATTTGGGACCATTGCCCAGCCCGGTCGGGATGATATGGAACAAGACCCGGCCATTGTCCCATGCAGCGCTGACTTTTCAGGATTGCGTACGTCAGGCTTCACTGACTTATAAGAACATGCTGATCAGTTGATCAGTTGATCACCGGAGCATACTGAACGATCCGAACGGTAGCCAAAGTCAGCAAACCGTCACAAGCCAGCTGTTCACGACAGATTGCGGTGAAAGTCTGTCGTGAAGAAAGCGGTGCTGATTTACAATGTCGGCAGTTTCTTCGCCTGGACAGTCAATGCAAACAGATCAATTATCTTACGGTTCGGATCAGTCAGGACTCATCTGCGGTTATGTTTTTGCCCATGAGCAGCCCGGCAAACTCATACAGACCAAAGATGCTCTCGAATGGCTGCAATCCAGACATAGCGCTACGGATAATTCCTTTATCTGGCTGCATTTCAATCTGTCGAATGTAGCGGCAGAAAAATGGCTGCATGAACATGCCGATTTGCCCGAAGAATTTTATGAAACCCTGCACGAAGGTTCTCGCTCCACCCGCATCGAACATGCCGATCACAGCCTGATTGCGGTGGTGAATGATGTGCTGCATGACTTCGCCTTTGAAGCATCCGACATTGCCACCTTGTGGCTGAATGTCACCGGCACCATCATGATCAGCGCCAGGCGCAAGCCGCTGCAATCGGTGGACCGTCTGCGCAATGCCGTCAACCAGGGTGAGCATTTCAGTTCACCGACCGAATTGCTGACGCATTTATTGCGTGACCAGGCCGACGTCCTGATCGGCATCGTACGCAATGTCATCAAAAAGATTGATGACATCGAAGACCATTTGCTGGCAGACCGCCTGAACCACAAGCGCGCCAACCTGGGTGAACTGCGTCGTGTGCTGGTACGCCTGCAAAGGCTGCTGGCACCAGAACCGGCAGCCCTGTTCCGCCTGCTGCAAAGACCGCCAGTCTGGGTAGCAGAAAGCGATGTGCAGGAATTGCGCCAATCCACCGAAGAATTTGCGGTCGTGCTGAGCGACATGGCGTCGCTACAGGAACGCATCAAACTCTTGCAGGAAGAAATTGCCGCCAGCGTCAATGAACAAAACAACCGCTCCCTGTTCGTGCTGACCATCGTCACGGTGCTGGCCCTGCCGATCAATATCATCGCCGGCCTGCTGGGCATGAATGTCGGCGGCATACCGCTGGCACAGCATGAAGACGGTTTCTGGATCGTGGTTGCCATCGTCGCCACCTTTACCGTCATTGCCGGCTGGCTGGCATTCAAGAAAAACAACAAGGACTAGGAGCAAATGATGCGCGTCACCTTTCTTGCCATCCTGATGTGTCTGAGCCTGCTGGCCTGCGGAAAAAAAGAAGGCAGCGCTGGCGGCGGCAATGCCGCCGAAGCGGGCAGAACAGACGGCAGCAACAAGACCCTGGCCTATGCACACTTCCTGGAACTGGAAGTGGACGAACAGAAAATCGGCCCCATGCATGCAGCAGCACAGCAATTCTGCCTGAACCTGCAAGCTGAACAATGCGTGATCCTGGAAGCCAAGCTCGATACAGGACGATATGCCAGCGCCCGCCTTAAATTTCGCGCCAATCCGGCTGGCATCCAGAAATTGCTGGCCAATTTGAACAAGCAGGGCGATGTCATTCACCAATCCGTCACAGCTGAAGACCTGGCCGCGCCCATCCAGGATAACCAGAAAAAACTGGCCATGCTGAATGATTACCGCACCCGGCTGGAAGCCCTGCGCAGCCGTGCTAACGCAGATATCGACGCCCTCATCAAGACCAACAAGGAATTGGCCAGTGTGCAGGAACAGATAGAATCCCTGTCAGGCAAGCGCGAACAACTGATGCAGAGAGTGAACACCGAACTGCTGAGCGTGACACTGACGCCGGACAATAGCCACTCATTCAGCCAGCCCGTCAGACAGGCACTGTCCGGATTTGCTGGCAATCTGGCACAGGGTGTCGCTGCCGCGATTACCGGCATCGCCTATCTATTACCCTGGTCCATCGTCCTGTTTTTCTGCGCCTGGGTAGTACGCTGGTTGTGGCGGAGGAAGAAAGCCACGGCACCCAAGCCATAAAAGCCATTGTCTTCAGGTCTGCCACATTCATTTCCATGAAGGAGCATCCCATGCGCAAGATATTGTCCCGCCTGTTTTTTTCCAGCAACCTGGCTTTCGCAGCACTGCTTGCCTATACGCCAATGGCTGCGGTGGCAGCGGATGCTGCCGTCAGCATTCCTGATCTGGTCAGCCAGGTCATGCAGACCGAACGCGCGTTTGCCAAGACCATGGAAGTTCGTGATCACCAGGCCTTCAGTCAGTTTCTGTCAGAAGAAACCATATTCTTTTCAGGCAAAAAGGTCCTGCATGGCAAGCAGGAAGTTGCCAACGCCTGGAAACGCTTTTATGAAGGCTCAACCGCGCCTTTTTCCTGGGCACCGGAAACCGTCGAAGTCCTGAATTCTGGCCAGCTGGCACTCAGTACCGGGCCAGTCAAAGACCCGCAAGGCAAAATCGTCGCCACCTTCACCTCCATCTGGCGTCAGGAAAGCCCGGGCGTCTGGCGCATCATCTTTGACAAGGGCAATGATGTCTGCGATTGCGCCAAACCCTGACTAATCGCGGAAAAACCGGCACTTATCCACAACATGTGATGGAATTCGGGCATAAAACCCACAATTTGGTGTATTTATAGCTATTGTTGCAAAAAACTGTTGTACCATGTGCAATACATAACTTACATACTTATGCTTACATACTTATGTTGTGCACAGGGATGACTATACTGCATGAGGGTTCAATATAAAGTGGGTGAAGACGCCGGACCTCAAGAGATGAGCTGTCTGGCAAGAATAAAAAATCAAATGACAGGGTCTGTCATCAAGAAACGGGCGTCATGACTGATATTCATACACAGTTCATTGAGCTTTCCCAATTGCGCATAGGGATGTTTGTGTATCTTGATGTCGGCTGGATGGACCACCCTTTTCCCGTTTCCAATTTCAAAATCAGCAATCAGTCGCAAATCGACACCATACGTTCACTGGGTCTTGAGCGGATTCGCTATGCGCCGGACAAAAGTACACCCGAAACCGATGGCGACAAAACAGCACTCATAACACCTGAACCACGTCCACAAGAAAGTGCGGCCAGCCATGCGGCCAGGCTAAGACGGGAATTACTGGCCAGCCAGCAAGCCAGTCTACAGGTATGCGAACGCCAATTCGCCCACGCTGCCCAAACCTTCAAACAGGTCACGGATATCGTCCATGCACAGCCAGTCACGGCCAGGGAACTGACCGAGCAATTGATACAGGGCTTTCTGGGAGAAATACTGGGGGAAGATGAAGCCGCCATTCGCCTGCTGTCAGAAAAAGCAGGAGAAAAAACCTCGCTGCATTCCATCAACGTGACCGTCATTTCCCTGTTGCTCGGGCGGGCACTGCACCTGAGCAAGGCCGACATGCTGGACCTGGGAATCGGTGCCATCCTGCACGACATCGGCAAGATAGAATTACCAGACCGCCTGCGCTGGCAAGATGAACAATTCAATCATGCCGAAAACCAGCTCTACCATGACCATGTCATGCATGGCCTGAATCTGGCGCGCAAAATGGGGCTGTCACCCAACGCCATGCTGCTGGTTGGGCAGCATCATGAATATGCCGATGGCAGCGGTTATCCGCGCAAAGTCAGCGGCGATAAAATCAGCCCTATCAGTCGTATTGTGGCCCTGGTGAATCTGTATGACAATTTATGCAATCCAGCCAACCCGGCGCTGGCTGTAACGCCACATGAAGCACTGTCACAGATTTTCACCCAGCGCAAAGCGCAATTTCATCCGGCCACACTGACCGCCTTTATCCGCATGATGGGCATCTACCCGCCGGGCTCCGTAGTACAGCTGACCGATGAACGGTATGCTATGGTGGTATCGGTCAATTCTGCCCGCCCGATCAAACCCAAGGTCGTCATCCACAGCCCGTCCGTGCCGCGCGAAGAAGCCCTGGTCATCAATCTGGAACACGAAAAGACGCTGTGCATACACCGCAGCCTGAAACCCTTGCAATTGCCAAAAGCCGCCTACGACTACCTGTCACCGCGCAAGCGCCTGTGCTATTTCTTTGAGCGTGGTCTGGAAATGGGACCAGAGACCGAAAGCGAGGCGGCGTCGTGAAGGCCCATCAATGGCAGGCGCTGATAGAAGGCATGCTGGAAGCCATCCTGCTGGTTGATCCCATACAGTTGCGCATAGTCGCTGCCAACCGCGCCGTCCATCAATTGCTGAAAATGGTACCAGACACCCTGGTCGGGCGTGGCATCATAGACCTGGCGGCGGCACCGGAGGATGTATTTTTTTGGGAAGACGTGGCCGCCGGTCTGTCCGACAACATCCACTCAGAGACCCTGTTGCAACGTGCCGATGAAACCATCGTGCAGGTGGAAAGAAGAGTCAGTCTGGTCAAGGTCGGCATGGATGGTTCCATCTATGTCGTTGCCATCCATGATCGCTCCAGCCAGAGACAGGTGGAAAATGAATTGGAAAAACTCATCGCAGAATTAAGGGCGACCCTGGAATCAACAGCAGACGGCATCCTGGTCACTGATCTGGACGGTGCCATCCGCAGTTACAACCACCTGTTTGCCGAACTGTGGGGCCTGCCCGACGATTTGTTGACGCAGCGTGATGACGATGCCATCTATGCCTGGATGGACAAATGCATGCTGGACGCCAATCACTACACCGAAAGACTGGGCACCATCACCCGTTCGCCGCTGATGGAAGCCACCGATGTACTGGTACTGCGTTCAGGCAAGATACTGGAGCGTGTCACCCTGCCGCAATATGCGCGGGGCCGACCGATAGGCCGCGTCTATTCCTACCGTGATATTACCCAAAGGCTGGCCGACGAAGCCCGTCTGCAACTGGCCGCCAAGGTCTTTGAATCCAGCACCGATGCGATCTTCATCACCGATGCGCAACAAAAAATCATCACCACCAATCCCAGCTTCGAAAGACTGAGCAGTTATAGCGAAGCGGAAATGGTGGGCAAGACGCCGAAAGACTTCTTTTGTGAAGAAGGCAATGCCGAACAGGTCGAAAACCTGCTCAAGGAACTGGAAAACCTCGGTTTCTGGGAAGGTGAATTGTGGATAAGGCGAAAGAATGGACACGCCTATCTGTGCATGATCTCGCTGGTCAGGGTTGTCGATATGCAGGGCAGGGCACTGAACTACATCGGTTTTTTCAAGGACAGGACAGAAACCCATGCCGCCAAACAAAAGATCGAGGAACTGGCATTTTCTGATGTACTGACCGGCCTGCCCAACCGCCTGCTATTGCAAGAACGCATCAAGCAATCCATCACCATCTCCAGCCGCAACAACAGCACGTTTGCCCTGCTGTTTCTTGACCTTGATCACTTCAAGCAAATCAACGACTCTCTAGGCCATCCTTTTGGTGACCGCGTCTTGCAACAAGTCACCGAAAGACTAAAAAAATGCATACGCCAGGTGGACACGGCATCGCGTCTGGGTGGTGATGAATTTGTGCTGTTGCTGCATGAAGCCGATGCCGAAGGGGCAGAGATCTGTGCCCGGCGCGTGCTGGATGAATTGTCGGCACCGTTTTCCATGGATGGCATGAACTTCACCGTCACGTCCAGCATCGGTATCGCACTGTACCCCGCCGATGGCAGCAGCATGGCTGACCTGATCAAGAATGCCGACAGCGCCATGTACTACGTCAAGGAACGAGGCCGTTCTGACTTCCGCTTTTACCAGCGCCAGATGAATATCGGCCTGCTGTCACGCATGAAGATGGACCATGCCATGCGCCAGGCGCTGGAACATAATCTGTTTCGTCTGCATTACCAGCCGCAAATAGAACTGAAAACCGGCAGGCTGCTGGGTGTCGAAGCCCTGCTGCGCTGGACCGACAAGGATTTGGGTGAAGTCAGCCCCGCACAGTTCATCCCCATCGCCGAAGAATCCGGCGTCATCGTCCCCATCGGCAACTGGGTCATGCAAACGGCCATCCGCCAGGCTGCGCTGTGGAATAGAGATGGCAAGCAGATACGGGTCGCCATCAATGTATCGGCGCTGCAATTCCAGCAATCGAATTTTGTGGAAAGCATTGCCCTGGCCTTGCAGGAAAATGACCTGAAGCCAGAATGCATAGAACTGGAATTGACCGAATCCATCCTGATACGGGATGCTGAAGAAGCCCTGAAAAGATTGCAGTCGCTGGCCGACCTGGGGGTAAAACTGGCGATTGACGATTTTGGCACCGGCTATTCCAGCCTCAGTTACCTGAAGCGTTTCCCTATCTACAAACTGAAAATTGACCGTTCGTTTGTCGATGCCTTGCCCAGCGACGAAAGCGATGCCGCCATCGTCACAGCCATCATCCATCTGGCCCAGGCCCTGAAATTGCGCGTCCTGGCAGAAGGTGTGGAAACCATAGAGCAACGCGACTTCCTGCAAAAGATGCTTTGTGATGAAATGCAGGGTTATCTATTTTCTGCCGCTGTATCGGCAGAGGAATTTGAAAAACGTTATCTGTCCTGAGCAATCAACTCAAACACATAGGTTCTTTTATAAAGGTGCTTTCCAGTAACGGGAATCATCACGTATCTCAGCAATTTGTTCTGAAGTCAGATCATTGCTGACCAGTTCACGGCTGTCCATGGCCATGCTACCGACCTTCATGCTGGCTTTCAACAGATAGGTATAACCGGTCATCATGTCACGCGTTACACCGTCGCCATGCAAGTAGCGCAATCCCATCTGGAACTGGGCTGTAGACAAGCCCTGATCTGCTGCCAGGCTTTCCCAGTGTGCCGCCAAATCGCCATTTTTATCTACGCCTTCACCTTCCTGATACGCCATCGCAAGATGATGCTGGGCACTGGCATTGCCCTGCTGGGCTGCCTGTTGATACCAGAATACGGCTTCTTCGTGATTCACTTCGACACCCTTGCCGGTCGCATACATATAACCAAGCGCCAGTTGGGCAGATGCCATACCTTGTGTTGCGGCCCGGCGGAACAGGCGGAAAGCCTGGGCTTCGTCAGCCTCTTCACCTTCCCCCGTCAGATACATGACACCGAGGTTCGCCTGAGCACCAGCATGTCCCTGATCGGCTGCCTGCTCTAGCCAGTAAGCGGCTTCCTGGCGGTTTTGCATGCTTTCTTCGCTGTCCAGATACAGCAGGCCCAACATATTCTGTGCCTGCGTGTCACCCAGCAAGGCCCAGCGACGAACTTGCATTTCATCATCAAAGTCATCGTCACCCAGGGCGGATGCGCAAGACAGCATGATCGTCAATACCACAAACAGATGTCGCCACTTTTTCATATCGTCCTCACCTGTCATATTGCCTGAACCCCGATGCTACGCTGCTCATATTTCTCGCGTGTTTCGCCACTGTTGGAATAGGTAACAAAATGTAGCCAGAAAGCCCATATTTGCGGTATGCAGAGGCGAACAAAGGGTAAACTAGGCAGACGAAGAGACCCTGCCAGCACTTACTTACAAGGATAGCCAACGTGACCGTCACCAAAAAGCTACGCATAGGATTAATCGCCAACCGCTCGCACCAGGACGCAACAAATTCTGCCCTGGTACAGCTACTACACGGCGCTGGTCCGGCACTCAGGCATTTGCAGGCGGAACTGGTCATCGTTGGCCGCACTCTGGATGCAATCATTTCCCATGGCCTGCTGGACGCTTGCCCCAGTGTAGAACGTTTTCCTTACGGCAGGGAAGGTGGTTTGATGAAACTGGTGTCCCGTGTCGTCGACACCGATCCGGCACGGGCGGTGGATGCGGTGATTTATCTGATCGACCCGGTTGATCCGTCTTCTGTTTTCCCCGAGGCGCAGGCGCTGAAACGCCAGTGCGTCATTCATCGCAAACCCTTTCTCGCTACGCTGGCCAGCGCCCGCGAATGGCTGGAACTGGAAGCCACGGCAGCCGGAGCCAGTATAGATACCCGCCTGAACGACAGTTTTCAACTGGAACAGGAAGGCATCGCCCTGATCGCCCATGATGCAATGAAAGAAAGCATGCTGGCCATGGCAGAAAAACATTTCGCCCTGCTGGACAGCTTTGCCTATCGCTACGCCACCGGCACCACCGGCGGTTTGCTGAACCGCCTGGCGCAACAAATCAAGGGGAAAGAGGCTGGCAAAAACTGGGCACGACCATTCTTGTCCGGCCCCCTGGGTGGTGACGCGCAACTGGCAGAACTGGTGCTGGATCGCCAGATACGTCGCATCCTGTTTCTGGAAGACCCGCATGTGGCACGCCAGCATGAAGCCGACATCCAGTTACTGGAAAGAGCAGCCCGCACCGTCACTGACTTTTCTCAGGTTGTCAGTGAAGTCAGTGGTGCGGACCGCTGGCTCAGCTTGCTTACCCACAGAGTGGCAGGCTGAACGATCAGGCTGCCGTAGCAGTTGCGACAGTAGCAGCAGCCGTAGTGCCAGCAGCAGCGTTCTGACCCGACAGACGTTTCAGTCTTTCCAGCGTGGTTTCACCGCTGGTGTCACCCTGGGCAACCGATTTACGGATAGCATCGATCTCGGCTGCCTGATCCAGCGGTTTTTGCGTGATGTCGGCGACGATGCGCAAGCCAGCCGCTTCGTTGCTGACATTCTGGGCGCGCCGGGTCAGCGCATTCAGCGCCGTCGAATGACTTTGCATACCGGACAGATTGCTCAGTTGTTCCTGTCTTTCCACCCGCAATTGCTGGAGGTCTTTCTGGGCTTTTGCCGCTGCCAGATTTTGCAGAGCTTTTTTGGCCGCCGCATCAAAATCTGCCAGTTGCCTGGAAAAGGCATCAACGATTTTCTGCAACTCGTTCATGTATTCCTGCGCATCGGCTTCTTCCTGCATTTCCACAGGAAGACGGGCCTTGTTGGCTTCCAGCTCATCACAAAACAGGCTGACTGTTGCTTCAGAAATTTTACCTGCTGCCAGACGGTCTGCCAGCGTTGCCGAGGCTTTTTCATCATTGGCGATCAGCTCACGCAGACGCACGACATCGGCATGTTCCTTGTCGAAAGAGGCACGTGCTGCCGCCAGTTTTTGCGCTGTTTCGCGCAGGGTGGCTGCCAGTCGGTCACGATCGGCTTCTGTTGCTGTTTCCGGATCAAAATTGGCGATGGCTTCTGATACTTTATCGCCCAGGGCACCAAAGTGTTTGGAAATCAGACGTGCGGTCAAGCCCCAGCCATTCAAGTTACTCATGTTACTTCCTTTCAGTGTGTGACGCGGTCGGTGTTGTGCTTCGAGTGTTGTGCTGTGAGTGCTGTACTTCAGCGGTTTTACTTCAGGTTCGGTACTGCATAAAAACGGTGCTATTGCACCAGTAGCCTTTCCGCTTCCAGCGGCAAGGCAATCATGAAATCGACGTGGATGCCGCGCTGTGTGGCGTCGCCATCCTTGCTGCGCAATATCTCTGTGCTGATCAGCAATAATTCTGTCTGTCCTCCCTCTGGTCCCAGGTTGCGGCGATACGGCATGAACACCACTTCCTGTTGCAGGCCATGCTGGCCACCGGCATCATCAATGCGGGTTTCCATACCTTTGACAGGTGCCACAAATTCCAGCCCCGGGTCACCCATATCGCGCTCATACAGCAAACTGTCAGCATCGGCAAACACAGCATCCAGACTGGACTCATCCCAACCTATGTCGGCCAGTTGCTGACGCCACAGGCTATAACTGCGGTCACCCAGGCCAGACCCGTTTTCGCCGAGGAAGGCTTGCTGGTCTTCCACCGTTTCCGGTATCACGCGGGTCAGGTGACTGCAATACAAAAGCTCTTGCAACTGGTCATCGGCATCGCAATACAATTGCAGGAATTTTTCACCACCTTCGGCATCGGCATTCAGGTAATAGCGGTACATCTTGCCGCTGACCGGCAACTGCACGCGACTGATAGCCACGATGCGGGTTTCAGCTTCATCCGGCATGACAATCAGCGAACCCTGACTGATAGCGCGTATCAATGGTGTCTTCTGCAAATTCACCACGCTGCCCAGGCGTGCACCCAGGGGCAGGGCGGCATCCTGGCGGCCGCTTTCTGCATGCCTGTCTTGGGGGTTTTGCTGGTTTTGCTGATCAGCGTCCTGCCTGCCGAGAATTTTTCCTACGTATTGGTATGCATCTTTCCAGGCCATGGTATTAATTTCCTCCCAAACTGTAATGTGCTGCAGATGTCTGCTTACGGACTGGTTTGACAACTCTCCAGATTTTGTAAATGAGCCAACCAAGGCCACCCAGAATCAGGCTCCATATCGCCAGACGCAGCAGCTTCCAGCCTGTGCCTTCTTCCTGTACGACACTGGCAGGCTGGGCATTCGCGACTGGCAGGCTGGTATCACTGATACCACTGGTACCACTGGCGCTACTACCATCGCTGACTACACTGCCTTGGCCAGCAATCGGTTCCAGCTGGCTGGAACGTGGCCCGGCAGATTCGGCAGCCGCCGGATGACTGATCATGCTGCCCAGCATGAAACCCATGAAGGCACCCGCCATTCCGCCACCGATGCCACTGCGCTGCACGATCACAGGTGCAGGTGCTGGAGTGCTAAATCCGGTAGGGCGGTTCATGTTGGCTGTATTCGCAGTGGAAAATCCGTTGTTGGCCTGATAGCCGCCCACACCACCATTACCGACATTGCTGCCAAAACTATTGTTGGTATTGTTGCCAGCGCTGTTACCTACACTATTAGTGGCACCATTAGCCGTGTTCAGCGGTGGCGGAGTAGATGGCGAGGTAGCGGCCTGCTTGCGCGCATCCATACTTTTCAGGGCGTTGGCCTGGGCCTGGTTTTTTTGCAGGTCACGGTTCAAGGCTGAATCAGAATTTCTGCTGGTCGCCGGTTTGCTCGTGTTGAAACTGCCAAACGCTGTGTTCGATGGTTTCGATGGTGCAGGCTTGCTCATGCTTCTTTGTGAAGAGAAACCGCCCTTGAAACCCGTAGACGAACCACCGGAACGGCCAGCCGCATTGACCGTATTGGCCATCAGGGGCAGAATCAGTGCCATCATGATGATTAACTTGTGATAAAAATTGTTCATGGTCCTGGTCTATAGAAAAAAGATTAAGCTCTCTGTACAATCCCTCATCGCTTGATGGATGTCATCATAGTGAGCAAAAATGCAAAGATCATCGGTAATAAATTAGGGAATTCACCATGACACGGAAATATTCGGATATGAACCAGCACGACGCCCTGTACAAGATAGCGCGCGCATATCCTGGCGGTTTGGAAGCACTGGCCAGCAAGATGGGGGTCTCGGTGAATGTCTTGCGCAATAAACTGGCACCCGGCATAGAGTCGCATTACCCATCGTTTGAAGAACTGTCCATCATCGTCGAGCATTGCCACGACGCTGGCGTCAAAGACGCCCACCTGCCCTTGCATGCACTGCTCAGCCGGCATGGCATGGCTGCCTTTGCCATTCCGGAACCGGACCAGGTCAGTGAAGACGATTTGTCGCAAACCGTATGCCGCGTCATGAGCCGTGTTGGCGATGTGGCCGAAGCGGTATCTACCGCCCTGCTCGATGGCGTGATCACCGATGCCGAAGCCGATCTGATAGAAAGAGAATTCCAAAGCGCGTTGACGGTGCTGGGTGAATGGCGTGCGCGCATACGTGCACATCACAGGCAAAGAGACTAGTACGGATTGACCTGTCTTTTAGGCAAGCAAACAATTTTGCTCAGCAGCATTTCCTCTGCTGATTTACAATAGTGGCCTGCCTCAATACAAAACAGCCGCCAGGCTGCCACCATCATGTCCACTGAACCAACGAGCCAGCGGCCCGCATCCCTTGCGGATTTGTATATCTCTTTTACTCTGCTGGCATTGCAAGGATTTGGTGGTGTACTCGCCATCGTGCAGCGTGAACTGGTGGAGCGCAAGCGCTGGCTGACCTCAGAAGAATTCGTCGAAGACTGGGCCGTGGCGCAGATATTACCGGGCCCCAATGTCGTCAATCTGTCCATGATGATAGGCCACCGCCACTTTGGTTTGCCGGGTGCCATGACGGCACTGGCCGGCATGCTGTCCATCCCGCTGTTGCTGGTACTGGTGCTGGCGGTGATCTATGCCCAGTTTGCCCAATACCCGAGTGTGGTCGGTGCCTTGCGCGGCATGAGCGCCGTGACTGCGGGCCTGATCATCGCCACTGCATTGAAACTGGTGCCGGCATTGAACAATAACCCCATGGGCAAATATATAGCGCTGGCCTTCAGTGCAGTTTGCTTTGTCGGTATCGCCCTGTTCCGTCTGCCACTGGCCTATGTCCTGCTGGTACTGGGTAGCCTGGCCTTTGCTCTGGTGTACCGGAGATTGAAATAATGCCGGATACCGCCCACGCCGTCTTGCAGATTTCCATGGACTGGAATGACTGGTTACAGTTGTTCCTGCATTACATGATGCTATCGCTATTATCGATAGGCGGAGCCGTTTCCACCTTGCCCGACATGCACCGCTATCTGGTGGCGCAACAGGGCTGGCTAACGGATGCACAGTTCAATGCATCGGTATCAATAGCCCAGGCAGCGCCCGGCCCGAATGTATTGTTTATCGCCCTGATGGGCTGGAATGTGGGCATGAATGCCGGCGGCATGTGGACTGGCTTGCTGGGCGTGCTGGTCACCATGACAGGCATCCTGTTACCCAGCACCACGCTGACTTACATGGCCGCCAGTTGGGGCCACGCCAACCGTGAACTACGCAGTGTGCGGGCATTCAAACTGGGGCTGGCACCCATCGTCATCGGCCTGTTGCTGGCCACGGGCTGGATCATGGCAGCATCGCACAGCAAAGCGGCGCAAGCCTGGCCCTTGTGGGTGTTGACGCTGGTTTGTACTGTCGTGGTCTGGCGTACCCGTCTGCATCTCTTATGGCTGCTCGGTGCGGGTGCCATTCTTGGCTGGTTTGGCCTGATCTGAAATGGCACTCCGCTACATTGCTTAGTTAGTGCTTAGTTAGTGCTTGATTAGTTACTGCTTAATCACACAAAACCCAGGTTGCGTGCGCTGACGTTGTAGTTGACCAGATTCGGTAACAACATCAGCAAATCACTGTCCGAGACCCCCAGCCATTTACCCAGCGTGGCCGCATACTGATCGACGGAAGTTGTTGGCAGCAAGCGTCCCTGGCCCACATCGTCCGGCCCATTGCTTGCCACGATGGGTGCCGTTCCATAATAGCGCTGGCCATTCACCGCACCGCCCAACATGAGATGCATGCTACCCCAGCCATGGTCGGAACCATCATTATTGCCACTGAGGGTGCGGCCAAAATCTGATGCCGTGAAACTGGTCACCTTGTTGGCCACGCCCAGTTCCTGGGTCGCCGCATAAAAAGCCGACATGGCATCGGCCACACTAGTGAGCAAACCCGGATGGGTCGACACCAGGCCGTCATGCGTATCGAATCCGCCCATCGACACAAAAAACACCTGGCGTTTTGCACCCAGCGCACTGTTACAGGAAATCATGCGCGCCACCATTTTCAACTGCTGGGCCAGATTATTGTTTTCATCAAATGGCGTGGTGATTGCCGGTGCACCAGCCAAAGCTGAAGTCAGCACACCGTTCGCATCAATCGACCGTTTGCTGACCCGCGTATATTCATTTTCAAACAAATGCGTACGGTTTTGCGTCACCAGGTTTTGCAGGGCGGCAGAGCAAGCTGCGGACCCAAACAGTGGTGCCTGCAAACCATTCATGGGCACAGACCCATTGGTCGACACCTGATACTGCACCGCAGTCTGGCCGGACAAATACACTGCATTGCCAGACACGTTGACGCAGGTGAACGTGGCATTGCCATTTCCCGACTGAAACAGATCACCCATGCGACCACCCCAACCAGATGTCGCACCCTCAGGCGCGGATGATTGCCATACCGATTGCTGGTCATTATGCGAAAACAGCTTAGGTGGCAAAGGCACGGTCTTGTTGGTGTATTGCAGTTTACTGGTAGGCTGAACCAGCGTGCCTACATTCAGCAGCACCCCCATCTTGCCGGCATTAAAAATCGGCAGCAAAGGTGCCAGTTCCGGGGCCAGCGCATACTGGTGACTCACACCCGCACTGTCCACCGGCGCAGCCAGTGGGTTCAGTACTGTGCCACCCAGGCGATCGCGACTATAGGCCAGGGTGGGGCGCAATTGATAATAGGCGTTGTAATTGCTGCTGTCATACGGCACCAGGGTATTGCCATAGTCGTTGCCGCCATACAGAAAGACACAGACGATGGCTTTGTAGTCATCGGCATTGGCGGCAGACGCTTCGGCCATGGCAGCCAGGTTCAATGCCCATGGCGTAGCCACACCGGCTATCGACAAGGCAGAAGCGCGCTGTAAAAAAGCGCGGCGGGATGCATTCATCGTGCTTGGATTTTTCATGATTATTCCTGTTGTCTATTTATTTAAGGACGATGAATTCGGGCGCAGCCAGCACCAGCGTCAGCGCCGCATACACACGCTGCTTGCGCCGGTTATCGGTTCCTGCCGGCATGCTGTCCACCGCCGAGCGCAGGCTCAGCAGGGTATCGCTGCTCAATTCACCGGACGCCAGCACCAGGTTAATTTCATCCAGCAGCGCACCGGCAGTGTCGGCCAGTGGCAGCAGGCTGCTGTAATCGGCATCCACATCGCTGACACCATTGCTGACTGCATGCTGCATGTAATTGACGTAACCAACCACCGAGGATTCATTGGTGATCTGGAACTCCGGCGCCACCAAAGAAGCGTTTGCAATCGCACTGTTTGGCGGTACATAACCGGGCCGGAAGAAATTGAATACCGACGGTGACCGCAAGGGGCTTTGTCCTAATTTGGTCGCCGGGTCTGAAGTATTGCCAAGATTCCATAAGTCATTCGATGCCGTAGCCTTGTAAGCACGCGCCCAGCCAAGAAAACGCAACATGGGTTCACGCAGTTTGCCAAACTGCACATCGCCGGGATTAAGGCTGCTACGTGCCTCGCCGTCCAGCAAAATAGCGCTGATCACTGCTTTCAGATTACCCTTGGTGCCAGTACCGTCGTTATTGAATACTGCCGCCACCCTGGCCACATAAGCAGGTGCAGGATTGCTGGTCACCAGTCTTTGTATCAGTTGACGGCTGATGAAAGGGGCTACGTTTGGATGCGCAAAAATAATATCCAGCGCTGCCTTCAATGCATCTGCACCACTAAGTCCGGCGGGCACGGTATTTTTCAAAAAAGTAGAAGCCCCGGTTTCATGTCTGCTGGCGACCTGCATCATCGGCCGGCGCATAAAATCTGGTGTGTCTGCCCTGCCGCCAGCCAGATCAAAATCCCAGCCGGTAAAGATGCGCGCCAGGCCAGTAATGTCATCCAGGGTATAGGTTTCTTTGGGCTGGCCATTGTCCAGACGTGGCGTACCGTCGATGTTCAGTTCCAGCAAACCGATGCTGAACAACTGCATCAGTTCGCGCGCGTAATTCTCATCTGGTAGTGCACCTGTGATTGGGTCATATTTGGTATTGCCACGGAAAGTCAGATACTGTCCCATGGCCGGGCTGGTCGACACCATTTGCAGCAGATCGCGATAATTGCCAAAACAATTGGTTTCCAGCATGTCCAGCCAGGCAGCAGCAGAAAAGGCTTTCCAGCCACCACCGATCAGACCATCAATCGATACCACGATGATTTCTGACAATGCCAGCGTCACACGCTGGCGCAGGGTGTCAGGTGAGCTGATGAGCTTGCGCCAGGCCGTCGAATCAAAACCCGCCTGGGAATTGCGATAAGTGATCGCATTCAAGCCTTTGGACACCAGCCAATCCCAGCGGCTGCCATTACCAGGCAGGCTGAACTGTTCTTCCAGCCAAGCCGCAAAACCCAGCGCCTGTACGCGGGCAATCTGCTCACGATTGGCCCCCAGGCTGGCCTGAGCCAGAAAGCGCGACGCTTCAGCAGCAGAAATACTGATACCGGGAGCCGCTGATGGAACCGGGGGTGCAGGTGGGACAGGTGGTACTCCTGCTGCTGTTGCTGCGGCAGAATTGGCAGACTGACTGTCAGTAGCACCACCGCAGGCGGCCAGCAAAGCGCAGGATGCCAGGGCCGCCGCCGTCAGGACAGCGTGGCTAGTGCCATTCTGGTCATTATTGACATAAACCGGTGTTTCCTGATCCAGCTTGCGGTCTGTCTTAACACTTGTAAATTGCCCATCCATGTTTTATCCCCGGTTGAAAATCAGGCTGGCTTGCGCAGGCTGACTTGACTGAATTCCAGGTTTTAACATTAGAGGAAACCGACAAGTCTCTCATTACTGATTTGTAAGCAGTTGTCAGGAGATGTGAGGATTTTGCATATATTTATGCGATAAGCAGCCGTAAACATGAAACTGACAGCAGCATTTGTTACACTTTCGTTTTTCGTCATGTGGTCTAAAATAGAAAAGCCCACTGTAGACAATCTTTGTTACAGGCGTTAAGCATAGTTTGAGGTATGCTTGCCACCTTGAAATTCCGCATACCGGTTCACTGCCCATGAAGTTGAGTATAGAAGCGCCAGAAGATGAAGTTTCCCTACCGGGTGAAGTTCATTTGCACATCCGGTTTCGTCCCGCCAGCATGTTCGGCATCCTGCTGGCATTGATCATCCACGCGCTTTTACTTTATTTCCTGTTGAACATGAGCGTCCTCAAGAAAAAGAAGGGCGAGAATGCAGGCTCGGACAATCCCATCGTCTTGCTGATGGACAAAACTACGCTGGCCCCTAAACAAGCCACGTCGCCGAAAAAGCAGAAGGCGCAACCAACACCAAGCCGTACACCGCCAACCAGAAACACCATTACCCAGCCTAAACTGCCGCCCGTGGTTGCCGTCACCGAACCCACCATCGTGCAACCGCCACCACCTCAGGTCAATGCGCCACCAGAAATGGACATGATGGCCATGGTCAACGCTGCCCGTGAACGCCGCCGCGCCGCCGAAACCGCCGCCGCCCAGGAAAACGAAGGTGCCCGTCAGGCAGGTCGCGGCATGTCGCCACAAGAAGTGGCAGAAGCCAATGTCCGCCGCAGTATGCAGCAAGCCCAGGGCAAGGGTGGCAGCGGCGTATTCGAACTGATCAGCACCAGTACCCGGATGGCGTCCTTCTCTTTCCGTGGCTGGAATACCCGCTCCATTCCCTCTGGCGGCAAACAGTTCTTCGAAGTCGATGCCGGCCTGGGCGGTGACGTCCACCTGGCCGTCGTGCGCCGCATGATAGAAATCATACGCATGGAATACAAGGGCGATTTCAGTTGGGAATCAAGACGCCTGGGCCAGGTCGTCCGCAAATCAGCACGCCTGGAGGACAGCGCTGAACTGGAAAGTTTTTTGTTGAAGGAGTTTTTCCCTTAGTACAGGTCGTATGCCGGGGCTAGTATTTTGTAGTTCCTACAAAATATTTCCCCGGTAATTCTCCCAGATCTGCAGTCTTCTATTTGGTGTACGGCAATGCGATTTTGTGTTTGTTACACACCGATTCATAGTGCGTCAAGACACCAAGCATTTCTTCGCAAATCTCGCTGAGTTCCATACTGAGATCGTCGATACGATTGCCATGTAATAACTGCTGCAGATTTTGCAGGCGAGTGACTAAAATGTGTAAGCTATCTCCCTGAAATACTACTCCAGGATATTTTCTTTCTAAAAGCTGCACGACAGAAAAATTGGTCGGCTTGCTAAGTAAAGAAACGCCCTCATTCATTTCTTTTTCCTCAATGAGGAAATTAATGTATGACAGTTTTTCTACATGCTGAATTTAAGTAGCAAAGGCCAGTTGACCATCTCATAGGGAGCATGACTCATAACTAAAGGAAGGTTAAAAATCCTGCAAAGAATTGCTTTGAAAAGAGTCGCTACATAGGTGAAAATTTCGCCTTAAACAAGCTGATATTTTCCGCAGAAACCTGATAATCTCGATAAATTAAGTCATTCATTTTCAGTTGATTCGGCGGCATGTCCCCCATCTCTTCAAGATAATACTTAAATTGTTCTACGCTGTGAATCTCACTATAATTTGCGCACAAAGTTTCCAGCACTTGCTTCCTCGCACCGCCATGAATTATCAAAAATCTGCTGATCTGATACATCGCGATGTCATGCTCTTTTGATAGGTCATACAGTTTTCTGTACTCTTCTATCTGCATTTCAAGAAGATATGGCAGCCCACATAAAAAGAAAGCCCCGAAAACAACGGAGGGCAAACGATCAGATAAACCAGCTAAAAGAACTATCTTGTTTTCTCGCAGAAAAATGCTCTGCATTATTACTTCGAGTTCAGAATATTCTTTTCTTTTTACACTATCCGTTATCTTCGCCGCGAAAAAATTGAGCTCCATCGTTGCTTGCATCGCCATCGTCCAATTAGGTTTGATATAAAAATCTCAGTTTTCTACGTGAATGTTAAAACTGACAAAACTTAACCCCGCGCCAGCCAGTCACTGCGCAGCAAACCATACAGCGCCGTATCCGACACCACGCCGTCGATGATCCAGCGTTCGCGCAAGAAGCCTTCGCGGATGAAGCCCAGTTTTTCCAGTGATTTGGCTGAACCCAGATTACGCGGATCTATGTCGGCTTCGACGCGGTTCAGGTTCATGTCGTTGAAACCGTAATTCAGCAAAGCGACCAGGGCTTCATGCATGTAGCCCTGGCCCCAGACTGCAGCGTCCATGTCGTAACCGATTTCGGCACGGCGACAACCGGCATCAAGGTGGAACAGGGTACAACTGCCGAGGAAAGCCTGGTCAGTCTTGCGTATCAATCCCAGACGCAAAAATTCGCCCTTGGGCATGGCGGCCAGGTCACGCTCAACCATGGCAATCGCCTGGGCGATGTCTGTCCATGGAGGCGTGCTCATATAAAGCATGACATCCGCATTGGAGCGTATGCGCAAAATGTCAGCAGCATCATCCAGACACAAGGGGCGCAAGTGCAAGCGCGAGGTGTCGATGGTGACGTGATCGAAAGCGGGCATGTAAGACTTTCAGGCGAAGAATAGTCAGCAAATTATAACCGCGCCTGACGGGACAGAACTGAGATAAAGTCTGTGTGCAGTAACGGGCAGAAAATCCGCCCTCGCCATGACTGTTGGCGGTTGCTTCGTCAAAAAAACGGACGCACCTCGACCGGTGCCCGACAGGCAAGAGCGGCTTTGCAACCCCATGCCAGGGCCTCGTCCATGTCAGTGGCTTCCAGTACCCAAAAACCGCCCATATGCTCCCTGGTCTCCAGATACGGGCCACTGGAAATGCACAACTCGCCATCAGGCAGCGCAAGTAATGAGGTCGCGCAGCTCGCCGGATGCAGGCCACCAACAAAAATTCTGACACCAACAGCGACCATCTCATCGTTGAGCGCATCAATATCGCGGGACATCGCTTCGTCCTCTGCGATACAAGGGTCGTAGTCGTCGGGGTGATGAATAGCAACCAGATACTGTGCCATGAATTCTCCAATCTAAGGTAATGGACTTCAGCAGGGCGTTTACCCAGAGCTTCATTACATAGACGAATGATTGGAGTGAAATTCGACATTTGATCCAAAATATTTTTCTGCTTTAGTGCTTAGGATCCGTCGTAAAGGCTGTCTGGGCTTCATTCGCGAATTACTCTCACTACGCATAAACCCAGGCCCTGCACCACACCAGCGACAACTTCTGCAACCATCCCGCCGGCTCGGTTTGCTGTATCAGCAATTCACTCGCTTCCAGCGCCTGCACTTCTACCCAGCCATGATGTTGCGGTTGATAATACATGCCCACGCTAAGCAGGGTATCCACTTGCCAGGCTATGCCTTCCAGGAACTGGGGTGCTGCCTGTATCTGTAACTTGCCTGATTGCACACGCAAGCTGTTGCCGGGCACTAACAGACAATGCAGGCGCTGGCCTGGCTGGATTTTGTGGAATTGCATGATGCTGCTCCTGAATGCTTGAGACGGTTGATGTGGCTTTCAGGATAGGTCTTGAAGGGCATGTCGCACAGACACAGAAAAAGCCTATCTGTATCGCATCAGATATTCGTTTTATAATCTGTTATCGTGCAGATAGGCTAAAACTGTATCTGTGCACGACGGCTTAAACATCTCATGATGAGACTATGCAAACCATCCCGCTTTATCGGCAACTGGCCGACCACTACCTGAATGCGATACGTTGCGGTACGCTGAAAGTGGGCGATCGCATGCCGTCGGTACGCAAGCTGATGCAGGTACATGGTGTCAGCCTGTCGACGTCATTGCAGCTTTGCCGTCATCTGGAAACCGAAGGCTGGCTGGAGGCACGTCCACGTTCCGGCTATTTCGTGCGGCAGCCACGCCGGGTACGGCTGATACCGGCGCAGGAACCAACAGTGGGCAAACTGATTGACCCGGCGCAGTTTGTCGGCATCCATGAGCGGGTATCTGAAATCATTTCTCAAGGGCAACGACAAGTTAAATGCAATCTGGCGCGGGCAACTGGCGCGCCGGCACTGTACCCACATCAGCAACTGCGCAGCCTGACCGTCAGTACGCTACGGCGTTATCCGGAATTATTGACCAAACCGATTTCACCCGGCGGCAACCGTGAACTGAAAGCGGCACTGGCCAAGCGGGCGCTGGATTGTGGCATCAGTATTTCAGCCGACGAAGTGGTGATCACCAATGGCTGCATAGAAGCCCTGAACCTGGCATTGCGAGCGGTGGCACAGGCTGGCGATGTCATCGCTGTCGAGTCGCCGACCTTTTATGGCTTGTTGCAGGTACTGGAAAGCCTGGGCATGAAGGCGCTGGAAATCCCCACCAGCCCCAGCACCGGGATTTCACTGGAAGCGCTGGAACTGGCAATGCGCACCTATGACAATATCAAGGCGGTGGTGGTGGTACCGCATTTGCAGAATCCGCTTGGCAGTATCATGCCGGAACAGCACAAACAAAGGCTGGTGGCCCTGTGCGAAGCGCAGCAGATTCCCCTGATTGAAGATGATTCGTATAGTGCGCTGGTGGATGGTGACAAGATACCGACCGCACTCAAGCACTGGGACCATAGCGGTAATGTGATTTTCTGCGCATCAGTGCATAAGATCCTGGCACCTGGCCTGCGTGTGGGCTGGATACTGGGTGGGCGCTGGCAAGCCCGCGTCAACATGCTCAAGTATGCACATACCCGCTATAACGAAGAATTGTCGCAAATCGTTGCGGCCACCTTCATACTGTCATCTGCCTACGACCGCCACCTGCGGAAACTACGTAGCACCCTGGCCCAGCAAAGAGAAAGGACGGCAGAAGCCATCGCCACCTATTTCCCCGAAGGCACGCGCATGAACACGCCTGCCGGTGGCGTATCGATCTGGGTGGAGATGCCGCCCAACACCTCATCCAAGGCGGTTTTTGATGCTGCACTGGAACAAAGTATTCTGGTGTCACCGGGCTTGCTGTATTCGAATTCAAATCGTTTTGATCATTTCCTGCGCATCAACTGCGGCATGCCCTACACCCAGGACCTGGATGATGCCATGCGCACCCTGGGGCGTATCATTCAGCACAAGTCTCATCTCAAACAGCATATTGCAGCCTGACTTATTGGGCACTCAAATGGGCGTTTAAATGGGCACCTGGTCTCTTGCAGACGCACAATTCCTGCGGTTGAGTTACCCCCGTCTGCGTACTATGCTGTAGTCAGTGCTGTGACAATTTTTACGGATGCCTCTTTTTCGTGCATCCGGCTGAAGCTGTGGAAAGCCACAATTGTGCATCCCAGCGACATTTTCGATAATGGCGCCATCGACGGAACTCAATTCCGCGTCTTGCCCGCCAAAATCTTTTTCAGAAAAGCGGGATTTAATGACATCCAACGGAGACCAAGGATGAAATCTCAGCCCCTCTATAAGTCCCTCTATTTCCAAGTCATCTCCGCCATTATTCTGGGCGTGTTGCTTGGCCATTTTTATCCTGAATCCGGCGCGTCCATGAAGCCGCTGGGTGACGGCTTTATCAAACTCATCAAGATGATGATCGCCCCGATCATTTTCTGTACTGTCGTGGTCGGCATCGCCGGCATGGAAGACATGAAGAAGGTCGGCAAGACCGGCGGCATGGCCCTGCTGTACTTTGAAGTTGTCAGTACCCTGGCACTGATCGTCGGCCTGATTATTGTCAACCTGGTGCAACCTGGTGCCGGCATGCATATCGATGTGCATACGCTCGATACCAAGGCGCTGACGGCCTATGCCGGTCCCGGCAAGATGCAGACGACGACAGAATTTCTGATGGCGATTATTCCTACCACGCTGGTAGATGCGTTTGCCAAAGGTGAAATCCTGCAAGTGCTGATGATCTCGGTCTTCTTTGGTTTTGCACTGCATCGTTTTGGCGGTCGCGGCACAATGATTTTCGACTTTGTTGAAAAACTCTCGCATGTGCTGTTCGTCATCGTTGGATACATCATGAAGGCAGCGCCCATCGGTGCATTCGGTGCAATGGCTTTCACGATAGGTAAATACGGTGTCGGTTCCCTGGTGCAACTGGGTTACCTGATGGGGACCTTCTATGTTACCTGCCTGATCTTCATCTTTGGTGTGTTGGGTACTATCGCCAAAATACATGGTTTCAGCATCTGGAAATTTGTCAAATACATCAAGGAAGAATTGCTGATCGTATTGGGTACGTCTTCTTCAGAATCAGTCTTGCCACGCATGATGGCAAAGCTGGAAAATCTGGGTGTGAAAAAATCCGTGGTAGGCCTGGTGATTCCTACCGGTTATTCCTTCAATCTGGATGGCACCTCGATCTACCTGACCATGGCTGCCGTCTTCATCGCCCAGGCTACAGATACACCAATGACCCTGATGCAGCAAGTCACCCTGCTGGCTGTATTGTTGCTGACATCAAAAGGTGCGGCAGGCATTACCGGCAGTGGCTTTATCGTGCTGGCAGCAACGTTGTCCGCTGTTGGTGGCATCCCGGTTGCTGGCCTGGCACTGATCCTGGGCATAGACCGTTTCATGTCGGAAGCACGTGCCCTGACCAACCTGATCGGGAATGGTGTAGCCACCATCGTCGTCGGTAAATGGGGCAATGATGTCGATATCCTGAAGATGCAAAAGCGCCTGAACAACGAATCGGCGGAAGAAGCCGATGACCCTGAGCTGGTGCTGGACAAGACACAGTTGCACATGGCAAATCAGCGTTGATATTGACGCATATTGACGCAAACAGCCACAATGAAAAAGCGGACTTGAAGTGAACTGAACCCAAAAAGTTGGACACCAACTTTTTGGGTTTTTTCATGACTAAATACGACGAGCAGTTCAAGTTAAAAGTAGTGCAGGATTATCTTGCTCATAAAGCAGGGTATAAAGTGATTGCA
>NZ_JBMPOW010000032.1:0-35536 GCF_049340205.1 Undibacterium sp. Ji49W
ATCATGCGTCAGCAGTCATCAAGCGGCTGCAATAAAGACCGAATGTATGGCTGCAATCGACTACGTCAGGTTTAATTTGAAAATGCTCTTGCAAATGGGGGGCGTCCATGTATGCGCCACGCGCACCGAATGCTGCCATGCATTTGAAAATATGGCGTGTGTGACGTACCCTACTGGGTGTTCCTGGGCTGCAAGACGGACCGGTAGCGGCGTTCCGCTTCGGTCGCGCCTACCCAGCCGCAGCCTTCTGGGTGATAGCGGACAAAATAAAACAGCAAGGACATGATGTCTGTTCTTTGGCTGTCAAGAAATTGGTATTGCACATTTTCTGCAAGAATATCCGGCTTGTCAAAATCGAGCAGGGTTTTGCGGGTACGCTCTACGCCATTTTCCAGTATCTCTGATCTGGTACGAAATCCATACTTGAATGTTCTGCGGATGGCCGTTTCTGCGGGTTTGCGGTCACGGCTCAGACGCTGTATTTCGCCCTTGCTGTCCGCGTATTCTACCTGCGGATACACCTCCAGAAAGAAGGCACTGCCCGCCCCTGCTTCTTCGCCCGCCTGCGAATCGATGAAAACGCCATCGACATCCTTGACGGTGCGATAGACTTTCCAGCCACAGTCTGCGCTGATGGCATTCATTTTTTGTTGCCGGGCGATCTGCGGATAATTAAAGATGCCCCAGGCGGCAGCAATAACGACCAGGTTGACGATGACCAGGCTAATCTTGCGGTTGTTGATGCTTTGTATATTGGCAAAGCGAATGACGTAGCGTGCACACAGGCTGCCCAGCAATATAAAAACCAGCAGGCATGCCAGAAAGCCTAAGAAACTGATGATACCCATTCAGAAACGCCTCGTACTTTGATCTGCCCTTGAACTGTCTGTAAACAAAAACATGGTGGTTGCATTGTGGTTCAAAATAAGACTCGCATTATTTCATGCACTTAGCCTGGTGTCTGGCTTTTTTTACAGAACTCAGATTTGATGACGCAAGGCATCCACCACCAGCGCAAAGGCGGGTGAAGCCTGGCGGCGGCTGGGGTAATAGAGGTGATACCCCTGAAAGCTGGGGGCCCAGTCTTCCAGCACGCGTTGCAAATGGCCATCGCGCAGATGTTGTGCCACCATGTCTTCCGGCAGACAGCCAAGACCAAAGCCGGCCAACGCGGCACGCAAAATCGGCGTACTGCTGTTGAATACCAACTGCCCTTCGACCCGCACATTCAGCTCTTGGCCATTGCGTTCAAATTCCCAGGCGTACAAACCGCCATAGGTGGGCAGGCGCAGGTTGATGCAATTGTGGTCCGCCAGCTCTTGCGGGGTGTGCGGTGGTGCATGTCTGGCGAAATAGGTCGGCGCGGCCACCACTGCCATGCGCAGATCCGGGGCGATTCTGACGGCGATCATGTCCTTGGCAACTTGCTCACCCAGACGCACGCCGGCGTCATAGCGATCAGCCACGATATCGGTCAGGCCATAGTTGATATTCACCTCGACCTTGATGTCAGGATAATCTGGCAAGAAAGTGGCCAGCCTGGGCCACAAGATGGTGTTGGCCGCATGTTCAGCCGCTGAAATACGGATGGTACCGGCGGGTTTGTCACGCAACTCGCTCAGGGCGGCCAGTTCAAATTCAATTTCTTCAAAGCGCGGGGCAACGGTTTTCAGCAACCTTTCGCCCGCATCGGTAGGCGACAGGCTGCGCGTGGTGCGTGTCAGCAGCCGTACCCCCAGCCGCGTTTCCAGCCCACGTATCGTGTGACTCAAGGCCGATTGCGACACCCCAAGCTGGGCAGCCGCCCGAGTAAAGCTACCTTCACGGGCAACGGTAATGAAGGCAAGCAGGTCATTGAAGTTTTCTTTTTGCATTCATGCATCTCTTTTCGTAGGTAGCTAGCGCACCCTACTCCAAGTTGAGGACTATGTGTGCCACCTGATTATTTCGAATAATACTGCACCGCCGTTTCCCGACGGGGCAAATCATAGTTCACCAATACTATCCCAGCATGCATGCCTATGGCGATTTGTGTTTGGGACATGGCAAGATTGGCTGGTACTGAATACCAGGGGCCGTCGTGGACGATGATGCGCAGACTTGGCCGACTATCGCTGACATCTATCATTTCAAGGTCACCCGTGGTGAGCACAAAAACACGTTTTCCATCAACGACTACATCGACTGGTGCACCAGTCAATAAGGTAACCAGACTCAATCTGGGTTTGCCTTCGACTTCGTCCAGACGATAAAGACTTCCCACGTCGATTCCCATATGACACAGACCGGTCAACACAAATATCTGGTCTTGCAATTTGAAGAACCCAACTATATTGTCTTCTACCACCGTGAACGAATTCGCTTTCGTATCCAGGGCAAGCAGCTTGCCACCGAATTCACCGTTATTTATGGCTTGATAGCGGAACAATTTTCCTTCTATGCTGGTACTGACGCCGTTTGGCCTGCGCCGGTCGGCGTTCACCTGCAATTTGGTACCGGCAATCTTGACGCCATAAAATGGAAGTTTGATGCGGTCCAGGCGAATACTACCCTTCTGCTCACGCACTTGCTTGCTAAAACCCATCGCTTGCAATTCCTCAGAAAAATCGACTGCCTGTGCAAGGCTGGAAGCAATGATTGCGATGATAGCTACGATCAATTTCATATATTACGGATATCAACACTCAGCAAATTAACACGAATAGTAGGGTGCGCCGCGCGCACCATTGTTTTGTGTCGTGCTAAAACCCGGTGCGCGCGGCGCACCCTACTCCGGGTTATTGTCGATGACAAGCATTTCTCAACAACGCATGTCATATCACCCCGTCACATCCACTTCATTGCCGACAAAGTACGAGCCATCGCGCCCCAATCCTGACAGGCTGATGTCGTGGGCATGCGGGTTATTGAAATCGAGTTTGAGGTGGTAATTTTTGCTGGCGTCGACTGCCAGTACAGCGACCAGCGGGCGGGTTTTGCCTTCTTTTTCCAACTCATCAAACAGGCTTTGCATCAGCGGGCCGAGCAGGTCTGTGTATTCTGCGCCGGTATGTTGCGGGTATAGCTGACGGCCTTTGCGGCTGATAAACTGGAACTGGCTTTGCGCCTTGTCTGTGGACTGGAAGCGGCATACCACCTGATCCCATTCCTGCTTTGACGCTGCCATCAGGGCAAGCAATACCTTGGCCATGACGACAGTAATTTCATTCTTGCGGGACATCCATCTATCCTTATATCTGTTTCACCCGTTTTACGGGCTAGCCTGCCTTTGCAAGCGCTCTTATGTCCCGAGGCTGACCGACCAAATTGATTCGACTGAAGCTGCGCCATTTTGTTCCGGCAAAATTGCCATGCCTGGACCATATTGCGCCAGCTTCCAAGCCCCTATTCTATCTCAAGGCGCCCAAAGCTGACTGTGGGCCCGGTTTTACCGGCGCCCATTGATCAACTCAGCCAGATATCATTTTCAGGATGCGGGTATTTCGCCAGGATGAAATCGACAAAGCTACGCACCTTGGCCGACAGCAGGCGGCGACTGGGGTAGACCATGGAAATCGAGACCCGGCCAAAACACTGGTCCGGAAACAACCTGACCAGGCGGCCACTGACCACATCATCCGTCAACTGAAATGAGGTACGCAAAGCCAGGCCCATTCCTGCCAGGGCGCAGACGCGCAGCACATCGGCATTATTGGAAATAACGGTGCTATGGATGGGAATGTGCCTGCCCAGTTCTGGCCCATCGCAAGAATTACGTACCATCCAGTTATCGCGCAAAAATTCATAGCTGAAGTTCAGGCAGCGATGCTGGGAAATCTCATCTGGCGTCTTGGGCGTACCGTGCTTCTTCAGGTAGTCGGGCGAGGCGCATAACACCACTTCGGATGTCGCCAGCTTGCGCGAAATCATGTTGCCATCGATTTTTTGCAAATCCAGAAAAAAACCGACATCGATCCCCTCTTCCACCAGGTCTACATGGTGGTCGGTGATTTTGATGTCCAACACCACATCCGGAAACTCTTGCGCAAATTGTGGCAGCAAAGGTGCCAGTTGCGCTTTTCCGAAATGTGGGACAGAATAAATACGCAAGGTGCCGCTGGGCTTTTTGGCCGCATACGAAGCCACGGCATCAGCATCATCAATATCAGCCAATATCTGGCGAACCCGCTCCAGGTAGATCTGGCCGGTTTCTGTCAGTGACAATTTACGGGTGGAACGGTTGAGCAGGCGCGTGCCCAGATGGCCCTCCAGGTCAGCGATATAACGGGTCACCACGGCATTCGACATCTCTAATGCCTGTGCCGCCTTGGCGAAATTACCCAATTCCACGACCTTGGAAAAAAGTCGCATTGATTGCAGCCTATCCATTTTTCAAGCCCCTTATTGTTTCGGATTCCACAATAGTATATTCCTGATTTGCTACTTTATTGTTGAAACCGGAAAGCCTACACTGCATTCATCGGTCGAGGACATCTACAAACAGCCCAAGACCGGGCCGCAATCGACAGACTTTTTTCAGTTGTCATCGGAAGTGAAGCATCCCTCTCACTTCTCATGACAATTTAAATCAAGAGGCGGTTGCAAGATGAATCTGGCGTGGGTATCCCGTCTGGCCGGTTTCATCTTGCAGCAGACCTCGAGTCAGATAGAAAGCGGTTTCTCTTAAATTTTAAACAAGATAGGAAACCATCATGAACGCGAAACAAGTCTTTTTGGCCACTAGCGCCTTTTTTCTGACCAGCACCGCTGTGTTTGCTGCTGACACAACTACTCCAGCACCAAAAACCCGTGCAGAAGTCGTTGCCGAACTGGTGCAGGCACGTGCCAACGGTGAAGAACTGGGCAGCGAAGGTTTTGCCTGGTACCCAGCACAAAAAGCTGCTCTGGTAAAAGCCAACACAGAAACCAGACTGGCTGCTGAAAAAGCCGCTGCTGAATCCAAAGTAGCTGGTACTACCCAGAAAACTCAGCAAAACTAAGATTGCCGGTTTAATCTCACGGTCGTACAGGCAATCAAGCTGTACCATGTGAACGGCAGTCAGTAGCAAAAAAGCGGGGAAGATAGCGGGCAGCAATGCCACTGTCTTCCCCGCTTTGTTTTATAAGTCAAACCAGCAGGCTGCATGGCTATCCCTTCCCCCTCAAAATCCGCTCGTCAACAAACATCAACCGTTTATCCGCCAGCTGTGCCATGCCGCTTGCTGCTCGGGTAATATCCGTTTTAATTTTTGTAATTCGACGTGACCTCATTGCCGAATGTCAATTTTTTGGCATGGCTATTCCATTGCGCGTCCCAAAGGGAACCATCATGCAAAAAACGGTGCAAAACAGCCAGTCATTAACGTCCAATGCGGTAGTCATCGCAAAATTTCTATGTATCAGTCTGCTGCTCTTTGGCGCATTGCGTCTTGCACGCACGATTATGTCACCCAATAGTGATAGCAGCGACATGATGTATATATTGATTTTCTGTATTGGTGGCGGCATGGGTCTGTGGGCAAACAGCTACGACAGCCCGACCGCAAGACGCCTGTTTGCGATTTTTTTCAATGTACTGTGCCTGATGACGCTGGCGTCGAATTTTAATCCGCGCAACAGCCAGATGCACCTGATCCCGCGCTGGCAAATACTCTGGTTCGGACTTGTTTTTGTCATGAATATCTATGTGCTGGCCAGAGGCAAAAAATTACATGCCGAACCCAAACAAGTGGCTGGCGAAACAGATGACGGGCAGCAAGAATCTACTGAATCAAGTGCGCGTGACCACCATTTCACCATGACGCGTATGGTGCTGCAAGGTCTGTTGCAAGGTGAAAAAGGAGCGCTGTTCGTCAATAATCTGAAAAACAAAGGGCGCGTTATTTTTGCCAATATATGGGACGCGTTTGGAAAAAGAGAAATCAAGGACCCGGCAAAAATCATCCCCAGCAAAGAGATCGAAGTCTATGTCGATAAAACGGCAGGCGGCAAAGAAATTGTCACCATCAAAATGCCCAGACCCGTTGCCAGAAATGAGACCTATTTTGTCGCCATCGTTGAGGATGAGCAGCCAGGCAGTTATTACACCTACAGTCTGGAATTGAGCATCATGCCCAACACCGGCAAAATGTTCACCATGCTGACCGGCATACGCAATGGCCATCGCGCCAATTTTGGTATCGGCCCGGCACCAGATAAAAATGCCTTCGTCGAAGCCATATCCGGCATGCTGGATACCCCCAAAGAACCACAAACCATGATGCAGATGCCGACTTAAGGCGACACCACTGCTAGATAGAACAGGCCCGGTTCAGGGCAATTGCCAGGCGCTGATACTGCGTGCCTGCAATGTCATGTCCACCATGAAATCGCCCGCAGCATCCTTGCTACCCGCATCATGTGACCGCAATTGCCCTTCGATTTTGACGGGGAAGCCCAAAAAAGCATCCGGATGCAGGCCAAGTGTACGGCCATAACCTCGCGTCAATGCCAGCCGCACGACAGATGCCGATGCCGGAATAGCGGCGACGGTAATCTCATATTGTTCGGTATGTACAAAGCGGCGCGTAAAAATCAGCGCGGCCCGCATTACCATCGTATACCGCAATTCGACCTGATAACGCCGGCTGGCATAGCCATTCCAGTCCGCCGCCGGTACTGGCGGGCTGATGGTGATGTGCTCATCCTCTATACTGCCCACCAGCGGATCGAACAGGCCACCACGTTCTGGCAACAAGGGCGCATTGGTACTGGTATTGGTATTGGTCTTGGTATCCGCATGCGAGCCTGCTGGCACGGGGTCAAAACGGGTATGGGCACCATCATCATCCGACACTTCGCTGACCTGGCCTTTGGATAAATTCAGCAGGCGAAAGTGCATGCCATCAATCTCGGTCACAAAACGACCCTCGCCATTGCGTGCCGGCTTGCCAGGTTGGCGGCTCTGGCTGCGTTGTTCAAATTCGATACGCACACCGGCATGCGCTTGCAGGTAAAACACGCACAACAGTATCAGCAACAGACATTGCCTGATGCTGGCCGGGTTCAGCCTGCGGGCAGATAGCAAATGATGTGGCATGGTGATCTTCCAAGTAGTGGGGGCAACCTAGCGCAGCATGAACAAGCCAGTTGCGGCTGTCTACCGGAAGATGAAAGGTAGCAGCCTATCCACAAGAAAGTTGCAGGATATGCTGCCCTGAGAGCCTGAAGACGATGGATTACAGCTTGAATTCAGCCTTCAACTGACGCTCAATATTCTTGCCGTGCTCTTTGCCGTACTGGGCTTCAATGGCGCTTTGCATGGTACGGGCATAGCCCACCATATACGCCTTGGCATCATGCGCGTCACCTTGCTGTATCAGTTCCAGCTCAATACCGTCCTTGTTCAGCAGCTGCGCCAGCCTGGTGCTGACCTCAGCTGGCAGGCTGTCTTTAAACATCGATATCACATAGCGTTTTTTGGCGATGTCTTGCTGGGCTGCCTGCATCCACTGTTTGGTTTTTTCATCCGGCACCATTGATTCCCGGGTTTGCCCCAGTTCTCTTTCCGTCGGAATAGCCGCCAGATCCAGTTTGGTGATGGTGCAGGCTGGTTTGTCCAGATTCAGGACAATGCCGCTACCCAGTTCATCGACACGGTCAGCACCGCCCTTGGGGCCATAACCCTGTCTGGATTGGCTGCCGCCCCAGGTCGATGTCAGATAACGCGGTACGGCGGCAGAATAATCATACAGACTGATTTTGACCAGCTCTGTCGTCTGCGTCACACTGCGCTGAAAATCGCGCTCATAAATTTCCCTGGCACCCTGCTCGGTTTTTACGCCCAGCACAAAACCGTTGGGCAAGGTCAGCTTGTGGATCTGGCTGGAATTGCCTTCCCAATAGGCCAGTTCATTGCCGCCATAAGTCAGGCTCACCTTTTGCACGCCGGGGCAAAGTTCAGCATGGGCTGCACCGCTGATGGCAAACAGTGCCGCTGCGGCACAGGCAAAGTGATTCAGTTTGGAACATATCATTGCGATTACCCCTAAAGTGTTGTTCTACAGCGCCACTATCAAAAAGTTTCTCCTGAAGCACGTATCATTTTAATCACTCTGTAAGAAAAAGCAAATACGATGAAGAGTTCGCCACCCTTCATCTTGTCGATCAGGCCTGGATACGCTATCTTGAAACACTGTGCATCTTGCCTGTAGCTGAAACAGCCAGACCAGCTGGACAGGTGACCGGCATCGTCAACAATAAATAAACAAATAAATTGGACTTGCGCGAAATTGTCCCAGCACGGCGTAGCGACGAAGACAGTACGAATAGTACGGCGAGGAGCTACAACACAGCTGGGGCAGTTTTGCGTAAGTCCTCATAAATTAAGCGAGGATGATGTATGCAATACGACCCTAGCGAAACAGCCTTGCTACACCCCGAACAACAGCCCGCCCTGCTCAGCAAAGACAAAAAATGGACCAGCCATGCCACCTGCGCCGAACTGTCACGGCTGGCTTACTGGCGCTTTGAGCAGGGTGGCGAGGCCCTGGCAGCACTGGAAAACATACTCGGCAACGCCCAGCTGGGCAAACCACAGTTATTCAAAAATGCCGAAAGCAGTACCCAGGCATTTGCCGTCAGCAGTGCCGACGACAATACCAGTTACCTGGCATTCAGAGGCACGCAGGCGGATGACATGACCGACCTGATCACCGACATCCGCTTCTTCCCTGCCGACTGGAACGGGCGCGGCAAAGTGCACTCCGGCTTTCTGGCATCCTTTCAAAGCATAGAAAAAGAACTGGATGCCTGGTTCAGGCAATGCACGGCCAACACCGTCTGGATATGTGGCCACAGTCTGGGCGCCGCACTGGCCACGCTGGCCGCTGCCAAATTTCACGGCACCCGGCTGGTCAATTTTGGTTCACCCTGCGTCGGTAATCCAGAATTTGCCGCCAGCTTTACCGGCCGCGAAGTGGCACGCTATGTCAACTGCGCCGATTTTGTCACCAGGCTACCGCCGGAATCATCTTTTTATCAGCACTTGCAAGGCCTGCGCTACATAGACAGAAACGGCGTCATCCTCCCCGCGATGGACAATGCCGCGATGGAAGTCGATCAGGACCTCGCCGCCGCAGCCTACATGCTGGATTACGCCACCCAAGCCGGCAGCGTACCGTTTCGCAGCATGGCTGACCATGCACCCGTCAACTACGTGCGGGCACTACTGGGCGAGTTATAACAGAACTCATTTCATCAACAGGGATGAATGCCAGACCAGTTACGGCAACGCATAATCAAAGCTGTAATGATGCTGCCCATCACGGATATCTATCGCCAGCCTGCCACTAAGACCAGTCAACTCGTCCGTACCAGAATCCGGCACTACCTGCACCGTCAGCGACGGTACACCACGGCTCATCACACCCATATGCATCAACACAAAGCTGCCCTTCTTGCCCTGCAAGGTGCCGGTGACACGCTCGATCGCCACATACCCGGCCGAACCCTTGATCGCCGTCCCAACCGCCAGCATCTCGCCCAGGCTATGCGCATCCAGCTCGCCGGTAAACTGCTTGTCCAGCGTCTGCCGCCCCAAAGCCGCCTCCGCAATCTCGCTGGCAGCAGGCTGCGGGGTCAACTTGACGGTAAAGGTTCCGGTGATGTGGGGCATGGTAATCTCCGCTGAATTTTATTTGATGATGTCTGGGCGTGTCGTCATGGCTATAGTCTCTCAAGCTTTACGCAGCTTCAGGCACCTTGGAAAAAGCAGACAGTTGCGATTGCCTTTATAGCAATTTTATCGCATACTAACAGCCAAATCGACAGAATATCTCATTCTTTCAGGTGTGATGAAAGCATTGTATGAAAACCACTATACAAGAGCATCAGGAACAATCTGCCACCCAGCACATGCATGGTAAAACAAAGCATGGCGTTGCCACTGTCAACGATACCCGTCCCCAGGCTCTGATGCAACGTGCGCATCAGCAAAGCGCCAATAACAGCAAGCAGGCGCTACAACTCCGTCATCTGCAAAGCCTGCAAGACAATAGCCCGCAAGCCACGCAAATGCGTGCAATGGCACAACTGATGCGGGGCGAGACACCCGGCATCACACAAAGGGTAGAAGAAAAAAGCCCGCCGCCTGTGGCAGTTGCCGTCAAACCGAATCAGACCGGTCTGCCACATCAGTTAAAAGCAGGCATAGAATCTCTATCCGGCATGAGCCTTGACCATGTCAAAGTGCACTATAACTCGGACAAACCCGCGCAGATGCAGGCCCACGCCTATGCTCAGGGCAGCAATATCCATGTCGCACCTGGACAAGAAAAACACTTGCCACATGAAGCCTGGCATGTGGTCCAGCAGGCACAAGGGCGCGTCCGGCCCACCATGCAAATGAAGACCGGTATTCCAGTCAACGATGATGTCAGCCTGGAAGCAGAAGCAGACACGATGGGTGCCAGGGCCATGCAATTGAAACTGGATGACAACACCACGCAACTTACCCACAACGGCACATATACAGATAACGCAAACAGCGCAGACGCCGGCGTCGCCCAACGTGCGCTGGCAACCGACAAACTCAATGTCGTCGGTGAAAATCATGATGAATCTGACCCCAGACGAGAACAAGAAAAGACCTACACCAAAAGTATCATAGGCGACGATGCAGGTTATTGGGGTGAAGCTGATTTTGCGCTCGGTGACAAGACCGGCTGGGGTGACCCCAAGCATTTGCGCATTGCGAATATTCTTGAATTGATACACGATTTTTTCAAACCACTTACCAAACTCGGTATTATTTTTTCTGAAACAGAGGGCCCACTTCCTACTGAATGGGTAATCAAGATAAAAGCAGCTTTTGCAAAATCATTAGCCATCCATTTCGAGCGACTAATACAAGAAATCAGTGTTAATGTCCAATTGATACGAGAAGGAAAGGATGTACTGTCACAACACATGGACAGACCATTCACTGCATGGGCAAAAGAAGCCATTCAACTCAGAAGAGATCTGATGCAGCGAATCGCTGATATTGATCTCTATCTGGAGAGCGGTATTGACACCAAGGATCTAAAATTCAATCTGTTTGGCACATCTCTTGAAATTGAATACTTCGCTTCCAAGTCCATCAATGCCTTGCAGGCAGAGATACCATTGGCTGAATTTGAACGATCAATGGAAATGGATAGCGCAGCCTCCGCCGCTTACGCCCGCAAAGGTGTCTGGAAAATAGGGCAAAAACACGTCGATGACATCCATTTCCTGCATATCGGCAAAGAAGCGCGCTACCAAGTGATGAATAAAGCCGATTTCAATCAACTGTTGAATACCTGATCTGAATCATCTTTTCGACTTAATTTAATTCAAACTGCGTATGACGCTTACAAGCTAAATATGGGATATCAATTCAAAGGGTTTTTAACGAAAAACAAAACACTTGCCGAAGCCGCCGTCAAAAAATGGCCCTTTTGCATCATGAAAGAAATCACAGACCAAATGGTGGGCTTTGTCGTAAAGGTGCCTTGCGAATACGATGTTCATCCATCCGTACCAGAAGAAGAATACGAAGCGGTGCTGGAGCAATGTGCCGATGTAGAAGAAAACCTGGCTTCATTCGCCAGACAATTTCCAGACGATACGGTAGTCTACGTTTTCATCGATTGCTTTGGCGGCGTTTGTGACCATACAGGGTTTCACATATTGGGTGGTGAAGTCGTCAAAACCTTTGTCCACAGCCGCACAGGCGCAGTGCAACTTGCCGATTTACTCGCGCCCATGCATGTCAGTCTGGGGCAGTTCGATTATTTTGAACCATTCACACGTGATTATTTTTCTCAATAAATGATATGCGTGTCGATTAAAAAAACCAATATCTTCCTAAAAACATGTAACTGACGGGTGCTCAGCGTGGCATCAGTCTATGACCCATCAACTCAATCCATCCCATGATTGCCCTCCTACTCAAATGCCTGCTGGGTGCACTGGCCGTGTTACTGATTGCACTCGCATCCAAATCTCGTTATTTCGTGCTGGCCGGGCTCGTGCCGCTGTTTCCCACGTTCGCGCTGATCGCCCATTTTGTGGTCGGCACCACACGCCCCGCCACGGCTTTGCAAACCACCGCCCTGTTCGGACTATGGTCATTGTTCCCATATGCGGTGTATCTGTTTGCCGTGTACTGGCTCAGCACCAGAACATCCATTGCCATCACACTGGGTGCCGCCACCGGCTTATGGGTATGCGCAGCAGCAATCATGCTGGCCGTTTGGTTCAGGTGTTATCCGACGGCGGGTTGACACTATACAAAACAACTTCAATTTCTTTATTTTAAAAATCTGAAAGCCATGTATAGAAAATCTTTTCCGGCCTGCACAGTAAAAGGAAGCCTTGCACCAGTCCCCTATGGACATATGGTTTTACATGGTGCTGTTCCCGAAAAATGCAGATCCTGCAAACATCTGTTTGAAGGCTCATGCACACGTGCTTTGGATGATGTTGAAGATTATCAATCTCTTGACTATGGGCCATGTACGGTCAAAGGTCCTTGCAACCCCATCCCCATGCCTGACACATCGAACCACATCCTTTTTGTTCCAGAAAAATGCCAGACCTGCACAAATCTGACAAGGGATAGCATACGCGGCTATATTTGTAGCGAGAATATTTCCACCTGGCGAGGCTTCCCCCGATCTCTGGACTGGGGCGACTGGCGTCCCACTCACCTGCCTATGGGTATTCAGCAAAAAATCATCGCCACCGATGAAGTATTGAACGAAATCTCAGCCAACCGCAAAGCGCGTGCAGTCGCCTTGCTGAAGAATCTGTACATCAACCTGAGCACAGCCGCCGCGATACAGTGCGTGGACATCTTTGCAGAGCGGCTGAAGTCAAGGGAAACAGCAAGTGAATAATTATTGATGGCGGGATATCAATCATCATTATTACAGCGCTCTACCAAACCAACGATCTGTTTATTCCTCGCCACGCCCATTCAATTTCATCCAGCCAACACCTTGCCCACCACCGCACAAATCTCATCCACATCCCCCAGCGTCAGGCCCACGTGCAAAGGCAGTGTGACGGTTTCGCGGGCGATGCGTTCGGCGTTGGGGAACATGCCTTCGTGGTAGCCGTAGTGTTTGGCAACGCTGGTCAGGTGGCAGGCTTCGTAAGAGATGCCTGTGCCTATGCCGGCCTCATTCAATGCATTGCGAAAGCTGGTACGGGTGTGGCCAAAGTTTTCATAGGGGATGAGCACGCAGAACATATTCCAGGTCTGGTCTTTCTGTTCATGCGGTGGTAGCACGACACCTGGCAACTGTGGGAAGCGTTCAAAATAACGATCGGCCAGCGTCTGGCGTTGCGCCATGAATGTATCAAACTGCGCAAGCTGGTGCAGGCCAATCACGGCAGACACATCAGACATATTGAACTTGCCGCTGGCTTCGACCACATCACGGGTCTGGTCTGGCAATTTGCTGATGCCATGAAAACGCAGAACATCCACGCGCTGCGCTTCAGCTTCATTGTTAACGACGATGGCACCGCCTTCTATCGTCGTCATGTTTTTGTTGGGATGAAAACTGAAAGTGGCAATATCACCAAATGCGCCTACGGGTTTGCCTTGCCACTTGGAACCCTGCACCAGGGCGGCATCTTCAATAACACGCAACTTGTATTTTTTGGCCAGCGCATACAGGGCATCCATATCCCCCAGCGCACCGGGGAAATGAGTAGGCATGATGGCCCGGGTTTGGGGCGTAATCGCCGCCTCGACCTGTGCCAGATCAATCGCTCGCGTAACCAGATCACAATCCACAAACACCGGCTTGGCACCGCATTTGACGATCATGTTCATGGCCGAGAAAAAACTCTGCGCTGAAGTAATGACTTCATCTCCCGCACCGATATCACAAAGCGCCAGCGCGATTTCCATCGCACCAGTGGCCGACGTCACCAACCTGGTCGGGCGGTTGCCAAAGGTACGCGACAGCGCCTGTTCCAGCTCAGTCACTTTGGGGCCGGTGGTGATCCAGCTGGAACGCAGCACATCGGCCACGGCCTGTATGCTGGCCTCAGACAATTGTGGCTGGGCGAATTTACGGAAAGTGGGTGCTGTCATGGCAGAAATAGGCTGTAAAAAATCGAATGCCAATTGTAGCCGAAGTGCCCGTCGTGGCTGAGTATTGTTTGTTTAACGGCACATCCCGTAGGGTACGCCACGCGCACCATTTACGCAAACGGATAGCGGTATCCGGTGCGCGTGGCGCACTCTACGGAGTGACAACACCTGGGTCAGATAACACCGCGAATCTAGCGTAGAAATTGGTGCCAATCACAAACAGGGTTTATTCTTCTGCCTGATCACGGACATATCTTTCCTCTTCGATGGCCAGGGATTTAGCTGCTGTCTGCTTGCGCAGGAACTCTGATACCAGCAACAGCGCCAGCAATACAATCTGTGTGCCTGGCCGCCATGGTGAGAAAGCAGATGCAATGATGATCAACAGCATCAATGCCATTTCGGTTCTGCTTCTTTGTAAGACAGTGCGGTCCCGTAGAATGGCCTGGCAATGCGGGCATTTTGCCTTTTGGATTTGTGGCCGGTACCATTTCGCATGTGGGGGCCAAATGGCAATATCAGGCTGATCAAAACGGCAGGCGCATTCCGGGCAACGGTATTTGCCGGTATGTTTATCCGGCCCCGAAAATTCTGGTTCACAGCGCGTGCATACGGCGTTGGCGCTAGCCAAAGGATTACCGCAGTTTGCACATTGAAATCTGCTATCTGTCATAAGATTCTGAATTCGATATTGAACGGGGTGTGCCGGTTGCACGTAGTGGATTTGCCATCAATTCAAAATACTATACGATCACATCACACTTTACAAATTCTGGATGGTAACAATGCTTTATATGGGGTCAAGCCAAACCACCCACATCCCGTGGGTGCGCCCCGCGCACCGAACACCGCTACCCATTTGCGTAAACGGTGCGCGCAGCGCACCCTACGAAGGGACACGGCGTCGTGACTTAGCGCAGCAAATTGATGGCCATCACAACCCACGCCCAACAAACAATTTCAAGCGTGAACTGGCCGCCACCAACAGCATGGCTGCTCCCAAACCGGCAAAGGCGGTGTTCAGGCTGATGGCGTGGGCGATGAAGCCGATCAGCGCTGGCCCGGCCAGCACGCCTGCGTAACCGATGGTGGTGATGGCGCCGATGGCCAGGCTGGCGGGCATGGCGTCTTGTTTGCCGGCAGCGCTGAACAGGATGGGGACGATATTCGATGCGCCTATGCCGACCAGCACAAAACCCGCAATCGCCAGTATGGGCGAGGTGGCCAGCACCGCCGCAAAGAAACCGATGGCGGCACAGACGCCACCGGCCAGCATCACCAGCTTGCCGCCAAAGCGTTTGACGACACGGTCACCAGTCAGGCGACCAGTGGTCATGGCGACCGAGAATGCGGCATAACCGATACCGCCCTGCCCGGCATCGAGGCCACGGCCTGCGGTCAGCAACAGGGCGCTCCAGTCCAGCAAAGCGCCTTCTGCCAGGAAGACGATAAAGCACAAGACGCCGATCAATATCACGGCCCCATGCGGCACCACAAAATGCGGGCCATCACGGTCTGATGCATCTGGCTCGCGCAACAGATAAGGGCTGGCGATGCCCAGCATCAGCGCCACCAGCAGCGACAGGCAGATGCTGGATACCAGCGTGCCCATATCCATCCACAACAACAGGGCCATACTGCCCGCACCCAGAAAACCACCCGCGCTGAACATGCCATGGAAGCCGGACATCAAAGCATCGCCAGACACTTTTTCAACGATGACCGCCTGTATATTCATGGCCACATCCAGCGTGCCAACCGCTGCGCCAAAGGCAAACAGCGTCAGGCCAAACAGCAGCGGGCTATCCACCAATGCCAGGCAAGGCAGGATGAGGCAAGTCAACGTACCCGCACACAACACCACTGCGCGACAACCAAAACGGGCGGACAGCATGCCTGTCATGGGCATGGCCAGCAAAGAACCGCCGCCCAGGCACAGCAACAGCAAACCCAGGGCTGCTTCATCCAGCCCCAGCCTGGCTTTGGCATAGGGCACCAGCGGTGCCCAGGCTGAAACGACGAGCCCGGCAGCCAGAAAAGCCAGACGGGTAGACAAGCGTTGTGGTGCACCAACTTCATTCATTGTGAATCTTCTACTATGGGTCAATATTGCGGCATAAAAACCTGTCAACAGGTATGAATGCATGTGATTCGGGGGCGTCATAGTCAAATGACGAAAGAAGCGGCATCTTACCGCATGTAGTGACACCGGGAGTGCAGTGCTGGCATAAGTCAGCTACTAATTTTTTCACATATGCTTAATTTGTTCTTGGCGTTTTCCAAGGATGCCAGCAAACAGTCTGCGCCGGGTTTATCTTGGTGTTCTCTGATAATTTCGAGTATTCGTTGTTTCTGCTGCGCGTCGAATTGGTTGAAAAAATCAATGTACACTTGCCGTAACGCTGTATCGCCAAGCAGCGCCCCTTGCAATGCCCAGTATTCCTCAAGGGCCACAATCCCTCTGTTTTTTTCATATTGGTACAAGGCAGAGATCGATGGTAAGTCTCCATCATCCGCTTTCTGTTGCATCAGTTTTATTTGCGGATCGACAAAATCTTCGTCCCCATGACTTTGCGGAAGTAAAAAAAATAGACCTGTCAGGGTAGCCAGGGCGCACAGGGACAAGCCGATTGTTTGAATTTTGTTTTTGACCATCAGCCGTTTATTTGGAAATTGCTACTGAAATACCATCTGATCCAGCTTATTGTTGGATAAAGCAAGAACTACGATTCGCTGTTGATTATAGCAATTTTCTTAATTTTTTATGATATGCGGCATGGTTAAACAAATGTCATCAGGAAACAATTTTTGGCAAATTAAATTTCCAGCCACACTATACTGAACTTTATTCAAGGCTGGTTTGATGGTGAACTTGGCTGCTGCCCTAAGCCTTGATTGCATGCAATTTTTGCATCGCATCTAAAAAAACCAAGACATAAGAACTATTCCCAACAAGGAGACGACAATGAACAGAATTGGCTCGCTGGTATTGGCTTTTTTCATGGCTTTTTTCTCATGCACGATAGCACTTGCCGCAGATGACAAGGGTACGGCAGATCAGGCTACGGCAATGGTAAAGAAAGCGGTAGCGCATTTCAAATCGGTGGGTAAGGACAAGGCACTGGCAGATTTCAATGATGCATCCAACAAGCCCTTCCATGACCGTGATCTGTATGTCATTGCCTTTGATATGGAAGGCACCATGCTGGCATCTGCCAACCCCAAGCTGGTTGGCAAGCCGATGATGGATTTCAAGGATGGTGATGGCAAGCTGCTGACCAAAGAAATGCTGAATATCGCCAAAACCAAGGGTTCAGGATGGGTGGAATACAGATGGCCCAACCCTGTCACCAAGGCGCTGGAACAAAAAACCACCTATATAGAAAAAGTGGACAATTATTTTCTGGGTGTAGGCATTTATAAGTAACACGCAAAAAGTACACGCATAAGTAAGCTTGAAAATAAGCTTGAAAATAAGCTTGAAAATAAGCTTGAAAATAAGCTTGGCACAGGCTCCTGTTGCGCTGGCGAGTCCCGTGTGCTGCCGTGAGCGGGCAGCATGCTATTTTCTCGCCAGCCATTTTTTTGGCCGAGATGTTAAAGGCTGTATCAGTTGACAGACAGGCTTCAGCTTCCCGGGGGTTGCCACAGTTCGACCCGGTTACCCTCAGGATCCATCACCCAGCCAAATTTACCAAATTCCGAGTCATCCACCTTTGCATCAACCGCGCAGCCTTCCAGCCGCAACTGCACGAGCAGGGCATGCAGGTCGTCCACACGATAATTGATCATGAAAGCCTGGGTGCTTGGTGCAAAATAGTCTGAATCACTGGGGAATAATGACCAGACCGTCTTTTGCGTATCGGTCGTGCCATCGGCGTCTTTGCTGCCGCTTGGTTGAAAAATCGCGCCACCCCATTCTTCCAGGTTAAAACCCAGATGGTCCCGATACCACGCACGCAGTTTTTCGGGGTCCTTTGCTTTGAAGAACACGCCGCCTATGCCTACAACACGTTTCATATCATCTCCCTGAAAAAAGTTGAAAAAAACACTGTATTCGGTCATTTACCTCACAAGAATACTACCTGATCAGGCAGGCACCTGCAAATCTGGCAACAATGAACAAGCGCCTTGGTGCTAGACTATCGTGATACGTTGCAATACGTCACAATGCCCCTATGGTCACGAAGCCACACTCATCACAAAGCCCCATCGTCCCCGCCCCATGAGCAAGCCAGCCAAACGCCAGTTTGAAATGCTGCCCTGCCAGATATCTGGTGTAGAAGCCGTGCAGGCGCAGTCAAAGCATCGCTTTGGGCGGCATATGCATGAGCAGTTTGGCATAGGTGTGGTGGTACAGGGCGGGCAAAAATCACAGAGTGGACGTGGCATGGTCGAAGCCATGGCCGGTGACACGATTACCGTCAACCCTGGCGAAATCCATGACGGTGCTCCCATAGATGACGCCGGTCGCAACTGGAAAATGCTCTATCTTGAACCGGCCCTGGTTGCCGCCCTGCACATGGACATCAGCGAAGGTAAATCTGATCAGGCTGAATTTGCCCTGCCCGTCATCACTGACACCCGCATCAGCCAGCAGGTACGGCAACTGTTTGCCTGCATGACCAGGCCCGCGACCAGCCCCAACAATATGGCCGATGACAAAGCCGCCCGTATGGCTGCCGAAGAAGCGCTGTTGTCGCTGTTTGCCAGCGTCATGCATGCGCCGGTGGACAAACATGGGTTGCCGGGCGTGCCGCAGGCAATCGTGCATGCCCGTACCCGTATTGATGACGACCCCACCGCAGCCCTTAGCCTGCACGACCTGGCGCAAGAAAGTGGCCTGAGCCGCTTCCAGTTGCTGCGCGCCTTTGCCAGGGCCACCGGCATGACACCGCACGCCTATTTGTTGCAACGCCGCCTGCACCATGCCCGCCGCCTGATCGCTGGCGGCACGCCCCTGGTACAAGCCGCCGCCCACAGTGGCTTTGCGGATCAGAGCCACATGACGCGTCTGTTCATCCGCAATTTTGGTTTGTCGCCCGGCATCTATGCCAGCGCGCTGACCTGAAACCACCCCCACTGCATAATCCAAACCCCATCCAAAAACCTTTCTTGACAATCCATAACCAGTTGGCTATGATTTACTTACACCAACCACCGATGCAGGGATTTGCAATGCATGCCGAGCCAACCGCCGTTCTTAAAGTCTTGTCAGACCCAACCCGGCGCGCCATTTTTGAACGTTTGAGCAAAGGCGGCGAAATGACCGTACATGCCCTGACTGACCCGTCTGGCGTATCGCAACCGGCCATTTCCAAACATCTGAATGCGCTCAAGCAGGTTGGACTGGTACAGGGCCGGCGTGAAGGGCGCGAAACGTATTACAGCGCTGAACCGAAAGCACTGGCACCGCTCATGAACTGGATCAGTTTTTATTCGACTTTCTGGCATCACAAATTTGACCGTTTGGAAGACCTATTGAAAAGGATGGATCAATAATGCATACCGATAAGCTACAGAACGCCAATGACACCCAAACCGTGGTGGTAGAGCGCGAGATGCCGCATCCCCAGGAAAAAATCTGGCGGGCGCTGACGCAGGGTTACCTGATCGAAGAATGGTTGATGAAGAACGACTTCCAGGCCGTCGTCGGCCACCGCTTCACGCTCAGTGCAGACTGGGGCGTGGTGGATTGCCAGGTGCTGGTGGTAGAGCCCAACCAGGCATTGTCGTATGCGTGGGAAGCGATGGGCCTTAAAAGCGTCGTCACCTGGACACTTACCGCCACCAGCACAGGAACCCATCTGCGCATGGAACAGTCAGGCTTCCGCCCAGATCAGCAACAAGCCTTTCAGGGTGCAACATACGGCTGGCAAAAATTCTTCGCCAACCTCGAACGGGTGGCGGGTGGTCTGTCATGACCCGCGCGACCGCTTCGCATTGCCTGGGCGTGTTGACATATCTGTCCCTTTGAAAGTGCAACATGAAAAAAACCGACAAAGAACAAGATCAGCCTGCATCCGGTCCATCAGCATCTGAACTCATCACCGCCAAAATTGCCAGCCTGGGTGACTGGCGTGGCGAAACGCTGGGCAAAATGCGCCAGCTCATCAAGGCAGCAGACCCCGATGTCGTCGAAGAAGTCAAATGGATGGGCACGCCGGTGTGGTCACATGACGGCATCATCTGCACCGGCGAATCCTACAAGAGCGTGGTGAAGCTGACCTTTGCCAAAGGCGCATCGCTGCCCGACCCGGCACAACTTTTCAATTCCAGCCTGGACGGCAACGTACGCCGCGCCATCGATATCCATGCAGGCGAAGTGATCGACGAAACCGCCTTCAAGACCCTGATACAGGCAGCAATTACCCTGAACAGTTCGGCCAAGAAAAAACCGGCAAAAAAAGCCAAAACCTGAATACCTGGCCTGCAATTTTATTCAAGACCCGCAGGCCGTGACCTGTCAGGCTGATGCTTTTCCATTGATGGTGAGGCGGATGATGCGGCAAATGATGTCAGTCAGATTATTGGGATATGTGTATTTGGCGCTGGCGATGATCCTGGTCGGCAGCACGGTGGTGGCCAGCAAGCTCATTGCATCGGGTTTGCCAGTATTCACCGCCACGGCACTACGCTTTGCGATTGCTTTCCCCTGCTTTTTGCTGATGATGCGGGTCACAGGCACCCGTCTTCCAGGGCCGGGCAAATACAATAAGCATGACTGCATCATCCTGCTATTGCAGGCAGGTGCCGGCAGCCTGGGTTACACCACCCTGCTCATCAGCGGCCTGCACCTGACATCGGCGGCGGATGCGGGTGTCATTATCGGCACCCTGCCCATAGTGTCTGCCGCCATCGCCATCGTGTTGCTGGGCGAAAGACCGCAACGCTTCCTGTTGCTGGCCGTGGTGCTGGCCGGTGCGGGCGTGTTGTCGATTGCCTTTGACGGAAATGCCAACGGCCACCATTCGCTGACCGGCAATGCGCTGATCTTGTGCGCCGTTATTTGCGAAGGCCTGTTCATCCTACTCAACAAGCGTTTGAAAACCGCCATCCCGCCGCTGGCCTTGTCCACCATCATGACGGGCCTGGGCCTTGCACTCTCCATCATCCCTGCCCTGTTTGAAATGCCCTGGAACACCCACATCAGCAGCGATGCAATGATGGTTGCCGCCTGGGCTACCGTGTATTACGCGCTGGTGCCGACCGTGGCTGGTTTCCTGCTGTGGTATGCCGGTGCCGCCCGCGTCAGCGGCAGCGAAGCCGCCCTCTTCACCGCCCTGGCCCCGGTATCCGCCGTAATGCTGGCGATGGTGCTGCTGGGCGAACCTGTCAGCCGCAACCAGCTCATCGGCATAGTCTGCGTGCTGATCGCCATAGGGGGTATGAGTTTGGTGGGTAAGCCAGGCAATAAGTAGGGTGCCGGATGGTCGCAAGACAGGCCGTTTTTAAACACGTCACGACCGTTTTTGGGAGATGGTGCGCGCAGCGCACCCTACGAAAAACGTAAAATTGCTACGGAGTAGTGTATGCGCCATGCGCACCATCCATATCCGCACATCCAATAGCCTGCAGATGGTGGCACACATCATAATTTCATACATATGGATACTTCACGCCCACACAAATCCGTTTATGATTGACACCATACCTACATCTCCCCACAAGGCACCTCTATGTCCAAGCCCCGCAAAACCTTCCTGGCCATGACCCTGCTGGCCGCATTTGGCCTGCACAGCACAGCAAGGGCAGATGATTTATCAGCGACCGAGCAAAAAATTGTCGCCGCCGTGCAGGCGCGGTCTGACGCCGCCCTGCAATTGCTGGAACGCAGTGTCAACATCAATAGCGGCACGCTGAACCATGAAGGCGTGCGTGCCGTCGGCAAGCTGTACCGGGCCGAGCTGGATGGCCTGGGTTTCAAAACCAGCTGGTCAGACATGCCAGCAGCCATGAACCGCGCCGGGCATTTGCTGGCAGAACGCGAAGGCACCCAGGGCAAGCGGGTACTGCTGATCGGCCATCTCGATACGGTATTTGAAAAAGACAGCCCGGTGCAATTGTGGAACAGGCAAGGTAACAAGGTACGTGGCCAGGGTGTGAACGACATGAAAGGCGGTGACGTCATCATCATCGAAGCCCTGCGTGCACTGCATGCCGTTGGCGCGCTGGACAATACCCGCATCCAGGTGATTTTTAGCGGCGATGAAGAAGCCGCCGGCCACCCCATCGCCATCTCACGTGCAGACCTGATCAATGCCGCCAAACGCAGCGACCTGGCACTGGCCTTTGAAGGCACGGCACTTGATGGCCAGGGCAATGCCACCGGCACCATAGGCCGCCGTGCATCGGGCGGTTTTGTGCTGGATGTCAAAGCCAAACAAGGCCATTCTGCCGCCGTATTTGGCCAAAATGGCTATGGCGCGATTTATGAAACCGCCCGCATTCTCAACAGCTTTCGCGAACAGTTGATCGAACCTGACCTCACCTTCAACCCCGGCAACATCGTCGGCGGGACAGAAATCAGCTATGACGACCAGGCCAGCAAGGGCACTGCCTTTGGCAAAACCAATGTCATCTCGCCGACTGCGCAGGTGCATGGTGACCTGCGTTATATCACCGCAGAACAGGGCAAGCGCGCCGCAGACCGCATGCGCGACATCGTCGCCAAAAACCTGCCAGGCACCACTGCCAGCATCAGTTTTTATGAAAACTACCCGCCCATGTCGCCCACCATCGGCAACCTGGCCCTGCTGGAAATCTATTCCAAAGCCAGCAAAGATGCCGGGCTGGGTCCTATAGGCCCTTTCCCACCGGGCTTGCGCGGTGCTGGCGACATCCAGTTCGTCGCCCCATTCGTCGATAGCCTGGACGGCCTCGGCGCCACCGGCAGCGGTTCCCATTCACCAGACGAAGACCTCGACATCAGTTCCATACAACGCGCTACCATCAGGACGGCGATTTATTTGTACAGGTTGACGCGCTGATGTAACAGCAATCATCTTGTCGATTGTTTGAGCGTGGCGGGCTAGTCTGCCGCCCCGGCGGGTAGTGATCTCCTACAATGCGGTTATAGATGACACTCGACAGGACGACCCGCCATGCATGCTTTCGCCAGACTTTGCCGCATATTGATTGGCTTGCTGGCTTCGTCTTTGCTGTTATGCAGCCCTGTGCTGGCGCAGACCAATCCCCATGATGGCTGGATAAGTACTCTTGCCTTACCCGGTTCGGCTGTCATATCCGACGCCCGCAAGCCCACACAGATCGTGCTGGCAGATGGCGATGCCAAAGTCGTGCAACTGGCTGCGCGTGATCTGGCGGCTGACCTGGAGCTTGTCACCGGGCGGCACGTACATATTAGCTCGCCCTCTGCCATCAAATCCACGTCACTGATACTGGTCGGCACGCTGGGTAAATCCCCACTGCTGGATCAACTGGTGACAGCGGGCAAGCTAGACATTGGCAACCTGCGCGGCGCGTGGGAAAGTTTTGTTATCGCCAGCGTCGCCGCACCCATGCCGGGTGTGGACAATGCCGTGGTCATTGTGGGCAGTGATGCACGTGGCACCGCCTTTGGCATTTATGAATTGTCACAAGCCATAGGCGTATCACCCTGGCACTGGTGGGCGGATGTGGCGCCGGAAAAGAAAGATGCCCTGTACTTGGCAGCAGGCACGCGGCGCTTTGGGCCGCCTTCGGTCAAGTATCGCGGCATTTTTATCAATGATGAAGACTGGGGCCTGCATGTGTGGGCGGCCAACAACTTTGAGCCAGAACACAAGGGCATAGGCCCCAAAACCTATGCCAAAGTGTTTGAACTATTGCTGCGCCTGAAGGCGAATACCCTGTGGCCTGCCATGCATGCAGTCAGCCCGCCTTTCAACCAACTGGCTGCCAATGCAGCGCTGGCGAATGACTATGGCATCGTCATGGGTTCATCACATGCTGAACCCATGCTGCGCAATAATGTCGGCGAATGGAAGGCCGCGCCGGAAAGCTATAACTACGTCAGCAATGCAGACGGCGTGCGCGCTTATTGGGAAGAACGCCTGCGCAGCAATGGCGGCTATGAAAACATTTACACCCTGGGTATGCGCGGCATCCATGATTCCAAAATGCAGGGGCCAAAGACTGATACTGAACGCAGACAGGTGCTGGAAACCATCTTTAGCGACCAGCGCCGCTTGTTGAACAAATACGTGAACGCCGACATCAATCAGGTACCGCAGGTATTTTGCGCGTATAAAGAAGTGCTACCCCTGTACCGCCAGGGTTTGCGCGTGCCGGATGATGTCACCATCATCTGGCCGGATGATAATTTTGCTTATGTGCGCAGCTTTGCTACTGCCGAAGAAAGCAAGCGTGCCGGTGGCTTTGGCGTGTATTACCACCTGTCTTACCTGGGCGCACCTTTGTCTTACCTGTGGCTGGGCACCACGCCACCGGCACTGATCTGGGAAGAAATGAGCAAGTCTTACGACAACGGTGCCCGTAACATATGGATCGCCAATGTCGGCGACCTGAAGCCGGCAGAAATAGGCACAGAATTCTTTTTGCAAATGGCCTGGGACATGCAACGCTGGCCGCTGGCACAACTGCCCAGCTACCTTCAAACCTGGGCCACGCGTGAATTTGGCGCAGCGCAGTCAGCAGAGATTGCCGCCATCATGGCCGAGTATTACCAGTTGAATTATCAGCGCAAGCCGGAACACCTGCAATGGTGGCTGCCAAAAGAAAGCCCGCGCCCGAGCGCACTAAGCCCTGACGAAATCACACAAAGGCTGGCGGCATTTACGCAATTGCAAAGCCGCGTTGGCATAGTTGGCAAGCAACTGCACGCCGACCAACAGGATGCATTTTTTGAACTGGTAGCTTACCCCGTGCAGGCATCGGCCCTGGCGAATCTGCGTTATTTTGAAACCGAACGCGGCAACCGTGCTGCGGCCATCAACGCCGACCAGCAACTGCAAGCCATCAACGCCCACTGGAATGGCCCACTGGCAGGCGGTAAATGGCGCGGCATCATGGCGGCAGAACCGGCAGATGATCAGTGGAAATCCATGCGTATCAGCAAATGGCAGCCGCCTGCGACAGATACGATGACAGCAGCATCGGCAACACCCGCAACACCACCCACATCAACAACAATCGCCTTGGAAGCAGAACAATTCCAGCATCAGCGTGCCGCCGCTGCCATGCGCTGGGAAATGATACCTGGCCTGGGCCGCACCGGTGCCGGTTCGATGGCCCTGTTCCCCACCACTGCCAGCTCCATACCGCTGGCGCTGGCGGCAAGCGCAGCACCACGCCTCGATTACGCATTTACGCTGGACGATGCCACCAGCGCCGACAGTTACCAGTTTTCCGCCTACCTCATCCCCACCCATGCCTTGAGTGGCACGGTACTGGAGTTGGCTATCAGTATTGATGATGGCGCACCGCAACTGGTACAACTCGATGTCAAAGATGGCAGTGCCGACTGGGCGCAGGCGGTATTGAATGCCACCCGCATCGTCAGCGCCCCGGTGGGCACGCTGGCGGCAGGCAAGCATCAATTGCATGTGTATGGCATACGGCCCGGCATCGTGGTGGACAAGATTGTGCTGCACCAGGGCAAGCTGTCATCTGGCTATCTGGGGCCGGTAAACATAAGCAGGAATTAACCGACGCCCATAACGTAGTAAGAATAGACGGCAGATATGGCAATAGCTGCCGCCATTACCATCCATACAATTGCAGTCATAAAGGCCGTTACAATTAATTTTTAAAAATAACTTGCTATTAGATAGTGCACTATATATTATGTGAAGCATGAAAACGCCCAACACCAAATCCATGCCAGTACCGCAGCTCGGTGATCAGTTGTGTTTTGCCTTGTATTCGACCTCACTGGCAATGAACAAGCTGTATCGCAAGCTGTTGAAGGACTTGGGCATCACCTATTCGCAGTATCTGGTGCTGATGGTGTTGTGGGAGCAGGATGCGCAAACCGTGAATGACATCGGTGCCCGTCTGATACTGGATTCAGCCACCCTGACACCTTTGCTGAAACGCATGGAAGCGCAGGAACTGATCACCCGTGTCCGGGCCGCCAGCGATGAAAGACAGGTCATCATTTCGCTGACCAAAGCTGGCAATGACATGCGCAAGGCGGCATCTGCCCTGCCTGTGTCGGTGATGTGTGCGACAGAATGTTCGTCCGACCAGATCAAGGGTTTGAAAGAAGAAATCCTGGCCTTGCGGGAAGCGATTTTGAAGAATGCCTGACGGGTGGAAGATGCAGTAGCAGTAGGTACGATTAGCAAAGCGTAATCGTACGAATGTGAAGTACGAATGTGAAGTACGAATGTGAAGTACGAATGTGAAGTACGAATGTGAAGTACGAATGTGAAGTACGAATGTGATGTACGAATGTGATGTACGAATGTGATGTACGAATGTGATGTACGAATGTGATGTACGAATGTGAGTCAAGGTTTGCGATATTTAAATGCCGATTTGAAGTACCTTCGTGATTTTCAGGCACAACATGCGTGCGATTACGCTACGCTAATCTCACCTACGCAGGTTGGTTTCTTGACGAATGCAAGGTAGTTTTTAGCAAGTGCGATTGTTGCATTTATATAGCTAGCTATTTAATAGCAATCTACTTATGTGGAATTACAAAGAATGGCTGCAAGAGCAGGCAAGTGTGTCATCAGTTTAACTACTTGCCTCATATCATTTATGTAGCTCACTATTTATTTTGTAGCGATTTAAATTCAAGAAAAAATGCAGTAAAAGTAGCAACAGCAGCAGCAGTAAAACCAGCAACGCCAGCAACGCCAGCAACACCGTAGCAAACCCATGTGTTTTATTTTCGCAGCCATACCGGCTGCACAAACTGAAAGGAAATTGTATGTCTATAGCCCAAGTTCTCTATCGTGCCTATGCCAAAGCCACCGGTGGCCGTGATGGCCGTGCTGTTTCTTCGGATGGCGTACTGGATATCAAGCTGTCTACCCCTAAAGAATTGGGTGGCGCGGGCGGCGCGGCCACCAATCCTGAACAATTGTTTGCTGCCGGTTATTCAGCCTGTTTTCTGGGTGCGATGAAATTTGTCGGCCAGCGCGACAAGATCGCCATTCCGGCAGATGTTGAAGTCAATGGCAGTGTCGGCATCGGTGCGATACCACAAGGTTTCGGCATAGAAGTTGAACTGAAGATCAGCCTGCCCGGCATGGACAAAACCGTGGCCGAAGACCTGATCGCCCGCGCCCATATTGTCTGCCCGTATTCCAATGCAACGCGCAATAACATCGACGTCACATTGACACTGGTGTAAGCCTCACATATCGCAACCCCATCCATCATCACAGGACATACCATGAAACACTTGAAGACCATGCTGGCAGCGACTGCCATCAGCTTATCCATCACCAACGCCTTCGCCGCTGGCAGCCCAGGCGTCGAACCAACTACCCAGGCCTTTCTGGAAGCCTTGCAGGCCGGTGGTGGCAAGCCGCTGGAACAACTGCCTGTCGCTGATGCGCGTGCCGTACTGGTCGGCGCGCAGGCTGGTGTGAAGCTGACTTTGCCAAAGGCTGATGTCTCTGAAAAAACCGTCAAGCTCAACGGCAGCGATGTCAGGCTGACCATCGTGCGCCCGGCTGGTGTCAAGAAAATCTTGCCTGCGTTCATGTTCTTCCACGGTGGTGGCTGGGTGCTGGGCGATTATCCTACCCATGAACGTCTGGTACGTGATCTGGTGGCACAGTCTGGTGCAGTCGCCGTGTTTGTGAATTACACACCATCACCAGAGGCCGGTTATGGCGTCGCCATACAGCAGGCGTATGCAGCGACCAAATGGGTAGCAGAGCATGGCAAAGAAATCCAGGTGGATGGTAGCCGCCTGGCAGTAGCAGGCAATAGTGTAGGCGGCAATATGGCAGCCGTGGTCAGCCTGATGGCGAAAGAAAAAGGCGAACCCAAACTGCGTTCACAGGTCTTGCTGTGGCCAGTGACGGATGCCAGTTTCGACAATGCGTCTTACCAGCAGTTTGCCGATGGCCATTTCCTGACCCGCAATATGATGAAATGGTTTTGGGACAATTACACCACCGATCAGGCAAAGCGCAAGGAAATCTACGCATCGCCGCTGCAAGCCAGCACCGAGCAATTAAAGGGATTGCCACCAACACTGATACAAACCGCAGAATTTGACGTGCTGCGTGATGAAGGTGAAGCGTATGGCCAGAAACTGGCCGGTGCCGGTGTGGCCGTCACTACCGTCCGCTACAAAGGCATGATTCACGACTTTGGCTTGTTGAATGTGTTAAGCACAGTACCGGCAGTACGTTCGGCGATGTTGCAGGCAGGGGCTGAGTTGCAACTGCGTTTGAAATAATAGCCTGACAAATACAGCAGATACATCACGCCAGCCATGTTGTATCTGCTGATTTTTCAGCATTCATTTCATCATTTCATGCTACTGAATTCAAGTGGAAGTGGCGATGAAATTATCGAGACGTATTCGAGACGCATTCGCAATCAAGAAAAAAATAAACTCTTAAAAAATAGCGCACATGTCTTTACATGTTTCTTCATAGCCTTTTGGATCAGTCAATATTTTCTTTTTCAAATCATCATCGTCATCTATTTCGTCGAGCAGTCTGTCAGTATTGTCGATGCGCTGATTCTTAAACTCATCACTGTCTTTTCCAGCAGCACCACTTAACTCATGGATACCAAATTTCTCGGGATCGATGATATCTTCAGGGTCAATCTTGTCACCCTCCACTTGCTGGCTCTTCAACACCAGAGACGGAATAAATTCATGGTTGCGCAAGGACTCCAGAGCATACAGATACTTGAAGTGTTCACTTCCCCCACCAACTGTTGGATAGAGATTATTTTCAGTCAGGCTGGCATAGCTGCTTTTCCCTTTGGTTCCCACCAGAGAAACATGAGTAACCGCCAGCAAATCCTTGTAAGTGCGCAGATTGCTTTGGTTGGCTACATTAACAGAAAAATGTACTTGGCCAATCGAAAAATGAGCTGTGAACCGAGCATTACTGTTTCTGTCAATCACATTGGTAAACATCTTTTTTAAGATAAGGTGCAAATCGTTGACCTTGTTTCCCTTATTTTGTTTCGCTTTCTTTAAAATGCCTTTAGAAACTTCAAAAATTCCCGTGATGCGTTTGAGTTTCGTAGAATTTATCTTAGAACGCCTGCCTCTTACTGATTGTGATTTTCGTATGTGCTCAAGAACAAAATCCGATTTTTTTATTTTCTTTTTATCGTCTGGTGCAGGAACCTCTACCAGGGCCTTCTTCTCTTTATCATAGATATAGTGCCTGTTTGGGTCATCCATTTTTTCCCGCATCTCTTTTGGATCGATGCCTTCCAGGCTAATCGCATTCTTATACGGGGCTGATCTGGCCGTTTTTAGTTTATGGACAATACGCTGCACGGGCACGTGCTCATACTGTCGATCGGCTCCAGGCGATGAAGCGGGCTGCGCGCTGATCTGCCTTTGCGCGACTCGTTGTTGCTGTATGGCCCCACCCTGGCTCAGTGCCCTGGCCCCCATGATATCGGCTTCCTGTTCCAGCCCGGCATCATCATTGACGGCGACACCCTGTTTGATCGTAAGCGTGGGGCGAACCCTGCCTTGTGCCTGTTGCACCACATGCCAGGCTTCATGCGGCAAGTGCTGTTCTTGCCCGGGTGCCAGGTGGATGGCATTGCCCTGGGCAAAGGCATGCGCCTTTAACTGGGCGGGTTTGGGTGAATTGTAATGCACGCGCACATGGTCCATGCGCATGCCGGACAAAGCTTCTATGCCTGCTTTTAACTGGACTGGCAAGCCATTCGCCTGCGCCGCAGATGCGATAGGTTTGGCTTCCTTGCCTGATTTGCCCTGCTCCATCAACTGGGCACAGGCTTGCAACCGCAGCGCCTGCGGGCTTTGGTTGGCCATCTGCTGTAACTTCCTTTGTGCAATGGCTGCGGGTCGCTGATCGTTGATGCTGGCAAGCACAGCCTGCCTTTGCCGCAGGTCAACACCTGCCATAGCTCTGGGCTGGCGGGGTTCCGCTTTGGCGAAAAGTGGTGCTTTCATGATGGCACGGGGGAATTGTACAAATGACGACGGTCAGACAACACATTACAACATGATCAATGTTGCAACAAGCATTAATTCAAGCGCTAATTCAAGCGCTAATTCAAACACTAATTTAAGCACTAATTCAAGCGGTATAAGAAGCCTGCTCGTATGAAGGGTAAAGAGCGAAGAATTGCTGCATTACAACGTGTATTGCAGCGTGCATGGCAGTGTTAAATACTGCGTTTCATTGCAGCTTTTTGTGCTTTTCTTTCTTCAACTCTTTCTGGCAATCGGCATAATTGGAAAATTCATAGATCACCCCGACCCCGCCCTGATGGATGGTTTCGGCCTGGGCATAGACGATGATGTTCATGATATCGTCGGGCAAATCGTTCACTGTTTCGCCAATAGCCCACAGGTAACCATAGCTGACTGAGCCTTCTTTCAGACCTACCATCCAGTATTGCGGTTTTCTGCGATAGACGTCGGCGCGAATGGCTTCTTTTTTCTTGCTGGGTTTGCCGTATTGTTCTTGCAGGCTGGCAGCGATGCGGTCTGCCGCCGCTCTGATCTGCTCGCCATTGCCATTGACGGTACCAAAGCGGGCAAAGGCACCTATCTTGCATACGCCACTCAAGGGTGTGGCCACGGCAAAATAATCAGAAAAATCTGCCATGGCTTGTGGTGGCTTGCCGGTGTACAAATGCCTCACTTTATCTGATGCGGTATAAGCCAGCTTGTCGGTCAGCTCGGCTTCAGTGATGCCCATGGCCAGGCCTTGCGGGCCTTTGTATGCAAGCGCGGTGGCTGGCTGGGTGGTCGCGGCACTGCTTGAAGGCGCAGTTGTAGCGATTGATGCGGACGTGGCAGATGCCTGGGCCAGGGGGTTTCCGGCATCAGATGCTGCAGGCTTTTGGCAGCCTGCAGCAGCAATCAGTAAGAATGCCATCACCGTATTGCGCAGCATTGCCAGTGGGCGGTGTCGCTGTTTAAATATCATTTAAGGCAGCGACCTTTGCTGTGTGCCAATGGTGGCGATTGATAAGTGGCCGCTTCATGTGATGGATGCGATGGATGCCATAGCTGATTATAAATTGCTCGCCTTGGCTTTTTGGAATTCCTTTTCGCAATCATTGAAATTCGTCAATTCATAGCTGGCACCTACACTTCCGGTGTCAATAGTATGCGCCTTGACGCTGATTACAATCGAACTAATATTATTTGGCAAGGGTGCAGCATCTTTTTCTCTGACCCATTCATAGCCATAACTAATGGAATGTTCTTTCAAGCCCAGCATCCAGAATTGTGGATTCCTGCGGTAAGTATCATCCAAAAAAGTATGAAATTTATTGCTTGGTTTACCGTATTTTTGTTCCATCAACGACGCTAAATTATCCGCAGCCTCCCTCAGCCGATCACCACTACCATTGAGGGATGAGAGCGCGATGGTACCAGCTATCTTACAGACACCAGCAACAGGTGTAGCAATCACATAGTAATCAGTAAACCCAGGGACAAGCTTGGGTGGAGTCCCTATATAAAAATGCGATGCTTCTTCAATAGTGGCAAAGCCAAAACGCTCACGCATTTCTTTTTCGCTAATACCCATTGCAAGCCCAAACGGACCGTCATAGGTTTTGGTTGCAGGCTTGCCAGTTGTCGCGGTTGTTGCTGCGGCAGCGGATGAAGAAGTCTGGATTTTTGGTTCTTCATGCTTTTGGCAGGCGACCAGACTGGCGGCAGCAGCTATCGATATCGTCGTAAAAAGATGTCGATGGAATGCTGGTTTCATTCTTTTCATTATGGGTATTTTTTTGATTTATCTTGGAACTACGCGACAATTCTGCATGGGTGGCAGACATCAATTAGATGATAAACAGGCATAAATTGCAACGCCTTTCCTTTAAACAATCATCGATGCCTTATTCTTTATCCAGCGGCAGGCGTGTCATTAAAAAACTCAGGAATGCAGCAACACGCGGTGCGATGGCTTCCTGTTTATAAAACACAGCCCACACCGGCTGCGACCAGGGCAAAGCCTTGCTGGCCAATACCGGCACCAGGCGGCCATGGGCGCGATCTGCTGTGGTCATAAAATCTGCCAGACAGACAATGCCTGCCCCGCTCAACGCCAGGTGGCGCAGGGTTTCACCGTTTGATGCGCTGACTGCTGCATCGATCACCAGACCGCCCTGCCTGCCCAGAGGATCAAAATCGGGATCAAAATCAGGACCAGGATGAGAATTGGAATTTGCAGTTGAACCGGCCAGCGGCCAAGTGTTCAGGCTGGCAGGTGTGGTAAAGCCCAGCAGGCGATGGTGTTGCAGGTCGCTCACTTCTTTCGGTTCGCCATGGCGCGCCAGATAATGCGGCGCTGCCACCACACGCAGGCGGCTATTGCCAAGGCGACGTGCATGCATGCTGGAATCGGTCAGGTTACCGATGCGTATGGCAAGGTCGGCCCGTTCTTCGATCAGGTCAACAAAGGTTTCACCGCTGACCAGTTCCAGCCTTATCAACGGATAGGCATCCATAAAATCAGCCACCAGTGGTGCCAGCAGATGATCCAGCGTGGGCGTGGCTGCGTTGACCCTGACCAGGCCAGAGGGTTGTGACAGCCTGGCCGTTAATTGATCTTCGGTATCTTGCAGGTCGGCCAGCAGCTTCCTCGCCCTTTGCAGGAGCCAGGTGCCCTCTTCCGTCAAATCCAGACGGCGTGTGGTGCGGGTCATGAGAGTCATGCCCAGCTGTGTTTCCAGCCGCGACATGCTGCGGCTGATGCCGGACGGCGTCTGCCCCAGCCGCTCTGCCGCCGCAGAAAACGAGCCGGTATCAACAACAGCAACAAAGGCTGTGAGGGTATCAAAACTCAACACTTGTGACTCCCAGTCAAAAGTCTAGTGTAACCGCAGGCATTTTTCTTTGCAGCAGCAAGTTGCACACTGGCGGCTTTTAATAGAACTCATTTCATCAACAGGGATGTGTTCTGACCAATCAGGAGCCACTATGCCTCTCGCCTTATGGGCGCTCACCCTCAGCGCCTTTGCCATCGGTACGACAGAATTTGTGATTGTCGGCCTGATTCCCACCATTGCCGACAGCCTGCAGGTGTCGGTTCCTTCGGCTGGCCTGCTGGTCAGCCTGTATGCCATGGGTGTTGCCATTGGCGCACCAGTCCTGACGGCATTGACTGGCCGCCTGCCACGCAAGCAATTGCTGCTGGGTCTGATGGCCTTGTTCACCATCGGTAACCTGGTCGCCTGGATGGCCCCCGGCTACTATGCGCTGATGGCCGCCCGTGTCCTGACTGGGCTGGCCCACGGTGTGTTCTTTTCTATCGGGTCTACCATCGCCACCAGCCTGGTCCCCAAAGAAAAAGCCGCCAGCGCCATTGCCCTGATGTTTACCGGCCTGACCGTGGCGCTGGTGACAGGCGTGCCACTGGGCACCTTCATCGGTCAGCATTTTGGCTGGCAGGCAACCTTTCTGGCTGTGTCTTTGCTGGGTGTGATTGCCTTTATCGGCAGCTGGATACTGATACCCGGCCATATTGCCAGCGCTGTCCCGGCTTCATTACTGACCCAACTGGCGGTTCTGAAAAAGCCACGCCTGTTGCTGGTGTATGCCATGACGGCGCTGGGGTATGGTGGCACTTTTATCGCATTTACGTATCTGGCACCAATACTGCAAGACATCAGCGGGTTTTCACCTTCGGCCGTGGGTCTGGTGATGCTGGTGTATGGGGTATCGGTTTCCGTGGGCAATATCTGGGGTGGCAAACTGGCCGATAAAAAAGGTCCGATACGTGCCCTGCAAATTATTTTTGCGCTGCTGGCCCTGGTCTTGCTGGTACTGACCTTCACTGCACACAACAAGTGGCTGGCATTGCTGACAGTATTGGCCTGGGGTGCGGTTGCCTTTGGCAATGTGCCTGGCTTACAAGTGTATGTGGTACAGCGTGCAGAACGCGATGCACCACAAGCCATTGATGTAGCGTCTGGCCTGAACATTGCTGCTTTCAACGTCGGCATAGCCGCCGGTGCCTGGGCCGGTGGCCTGATCGTCAGCCGGTTTGGCCTGATGACCACGCCGTGGATAGGGGCACTGGTGGTTGTCGGTGCCTGGGCCCTGACGACACTGGCAGGCCGCCTGGACCGGGCAGATGGTGTAGCGGATAAACCAGTCAACCTCGGTGCCGTGGCGATGCACTGATGTGGCAGGCAGCCGCTCGTCAAGTTCGAGATATCGTGTTTAAAACATCGTGTTTTAAATATTCTGTTTTGTATCTCAAACTTGGCAAACCGGGCAAGCGGCTGCCGTTAAAATTTTACTTTTACCCATGTTGAAGCGCTAAACTGGCAGTCAATCTCCAACGCTTATTGATGACGCCAACATGAAACGCATGTCTACCTATCGCCATCTGCTAACGCAGTACGCCCGGTTCTTGAAGTTTGCTGGCCTGGCCGCCATACTGGTCGGCACTACGGCAATCCGTGCAGAAGAAACAGCCCCCGCAACAGAATGCAGCAAACTCATCCCGTCTGAATATCAATGGCAGCCGCAAGACTGGTCGCAATTACACGCGGCCAGCCTGCCACGCGAGTTGCGCATATTCCCGAACCAGCAGCCAGGCTGCGAAGCGAACGGGACAATGTGCACGGCAGCAGAAAGCAACAGGCTGATAGGCGTGAATGTGGACGTGTATTTCAAAGATTCTGCCATCTGGAACAGGCCAGAACAATTGCTACCGTATATGGAGCTGGTCAACCGCTACTATCAGCAGGCGCGTATCGTCTTCCATTTCAGGTTCAAGCCTGCGAACGAGATACCAGCATGGACTGACAACATCAACCAGTTGTCCGTCATTTTTGCAGCGGCCATGCCCAATCCGGCGGGCACGGTTGCGGATGCCTTTGGCAATCTGCCGGCCGGTAAGGCGGTATTCAATGATGTGTTGATGAATCGTCCGGACAGACACGCCAATCGCTATTTCGCTATGGGCAAACCGCTCGGACATGAGCTAGGCCATGTGCTTGGCCTGGCGCATACGCAAGACAAGGTTTTGTTGATGACGCAGGGCACCTCACCACAGAATGCCCTCGTCATCACTCCGGAGCAGGCCCTGATCATGCGGGTAATGGCATTGCAGCGTTTTGGTGGCCTGTTTGAAGCGGTCAGTGCGTGTAATTAAGACGGTGGCAATAAAGAGTTAACTCAAATTGGTGCGCGTGGCGCATACATGGACGCCCCCCATTTGCAAGAGCATTTTCAAATTAAACCTGACGTAGTCGATTGCAGCCATACATTCGGTCTTTATTGCAGCCGCTTGATGACTGCTGACGCATGAT
>NZ_JBMPOW010000033.1:0-28069 GCF_049340205.1 Undibacterium sp. Ji49W
GCTTTACAGAGTCGACAGAGTTCAAGGCCAGTTCCCAATCCAAGGTCTCGCTGACGCTGGATTATATCGGGCTGCTGGGTCATGCACCGGATGCAGCAACCTTCAATCAGTTGCTGGCGCAGTCGGGGACGGATGCGGTGACGCTTATCGGGCAGTTTATTAATTCGCCTGAGTATTTGGCGAGGTTTATGCCGGTTTGAGGGGGGGGCTGACCTGATGGGGGAGATAACTGCAAATCGATTAGTGTTGCGCGGCATAGCACTAGGTGCTATATTATATTTTCATTACAAAGATATCCTATGACATGCAAATCTTCTTGACGAAATGGTTTGCCCGTTGGGCGGCAAAAGAAGGTGTGCCAGAACAGGCACTATGTGCAGCAGTTGCTGAAATGGAGCAAGGATTAATTGATGCTCACCTGGGAGGACAGGTTGTCAAGAAAAGGGTTGCCGTAGGTGGGCGTGGCAAGAGCGGTGGCGTGCGTACAATTCTGGGTTTTAAACTTAATGACAAGGCGTTTTTCCTATACGGCTTTGCCAAGAACCAGCGCGACAATATCGGTGACAAGGAATTGCAGGCATTGAAACTGCTGGCATCAGAATTGATGAAGTACGATCGTAAAACGCTGAATAAAGCGATACGAGCGCAGGAACTCGTAGAGGTGAACAATGAGCAAACATGACAAATTACTCGATGTGTTGCACGGTACAGCGCAGGGATTGCATTCTGCCGGCGTAATGGACACAACTACCATGCGGGAATTTGATGTCTTGTGCCTGTCACCGGTACAAGATTATACGGCTGAGCAGATCAAGCATTTGCGTTTGCGCGTCAAAGCTAGCCAGGCGGTGTTTGCTGCATACCTCAACACTAGCCCTTCGACGGTACAAAAGTGGGAGCAGGGTCAAAAGCACCCCAATGGTCCTTCGCTTAAATTGCTGAATTTGGTGGATCGCAAGGGGCTGGATGTGCTGGCTTGACATGTCGATTTCGTTGAAAATCACATGGTTTTGAAAATGCCAACTTTTCGTAATACAGCAACGCCATATTGTGCAAGCGCAAAACGATTTATTTGCTTTTGGGTAATTCGGGGGGTAGGATAAAATCCTTACCCCAATGGAGACTGCTATGCGACGAATTATGTTGGTTTGCCTGGTTTTTGTAAGTGCCTTGTTGTCTTTGTCGCCAGCTATGGCCGCAGGTGATCGTGGTAGCGCCGAAGAGGCGATTGCCCTGGTCAAAAAGGGCAAGGATTTCATCAAGGCGAATGGCACAGAGTCTGCCTATACCGCTTTCAATGATCCCAAGGGGCAGTTTGTTGACAGGGATTTGTACCTGTTTGTATTTGATGCCACGGGCAAAACTCTGGCGCATGGTGCCAATGCCAAACTGCTGGGAAAAAATCTGGCTGACCTGAAAGATTCGGACAATAAATATTTCATTCGCGAATTTTTAGAGCTTGCCAGCAAGAAGGGCAAGGGGTGGGTAGATTACAAATGGCCGCATCCACAGACGAAGGCGATAGAACATAAATCCACCTATATAGAAAAACTTGATGATGGCACGATCATCGGCTGTGGTATCTACAAGTCATAGCTAATATAAGTACCGTATTTCCCAAACAGGCACGCTTTGAAGCGTGCCTGTTTTGTTTGGCGCAGCCATCACGGCGGCGTTGATTTCAATTTTTTGTCCCATCCTCTCATCGCTGGCGACACACTATCCCTTCAGCTATTCCTCTCCATTCGCTTCATTTCGCAGTCTTTTCCAAAATGTGTTGTTTAAGTTAATTCAATGGCAGTTCAGTGTGCTATCGCACAGATCAAGGGCTTGGAAAGGGGGATAAGTAACACTTGATACGGCCATCAAACCTACAACACTTGATCGCCTGTCAAAGTACACACTGATAAAGATTGCCTCCCATATGTGAAACCAACTCTGAAAAGAGATTTCACCTCAGGTCGTCGTCGGTAACAACACAAGAACAATGCATGGCGGTCACACCGAAATTGCTCGGCACCGGACTCACCTGAAAAAAAGGCAAAAATGAATATCCTACAGCGCTACCTGAGGCCGCTTGCATGCGTGTCCGCAATGCTCATCACATCACTGGTTGCCGGTTGCGGCGGCGGTGGTGGTGATCCAATTTTAGGCTTACCATCAGCCACCTTGTCAACGCTGACGGTCAGTCCAGTGACTGCTACGGTAGCAAGTGGTGGCATGCAACAATTTGTGGCGACGGCAACTTATGCTGACGGCGCTTCGCGCGATGTGACGGCAACATCGTCCTGGACTTCTGCCACTCCCGCTGTAGCAACTGTAGTCAGTAATACCGGTGTCGCCAAAGGTGTGGTGAATGGCAGCTCTGTGATATCTGCCAGTTTTGGAGGTAAAACTGCTTCGGCAACGTTGACGGTCTCTCCGGCAACGCTGCAATCGATTAGCTTGCTTCCTGCCAATCCATCTATCGCGGTCGGTGGCACACAAAAGTTTCAGGCCATGGGCACTTACTCTGATGGCACCACCAGTGACATCTCGGCGATTTCGACTTTCACTTCAGCATCGCCTGCCTTTGCAACCATTACCAGCACGGGCTTGGCAACGGGCGTGGCTATCGGTTCATCTACCGTTACTGCTGTATCGGGCACAACGACGGCCAGTACCAAGCTCACTGTGACAGGTGCCGGTCTGGCGTCCATCGCTTTGACTCCGGCCAATCCGCCCATGCAAATCGGTACCACGCAGCAACTGACTGTGACTGCAAAATACACGGATGGCAGCAGCGTCAATGTGACTGCCAGCAGTAGTTTTTCTTCGGCGACACCAGCTATCGCGACAGTTTCGACTACAGCGGCCAGCAATGGTTTTGTGACTGCGATCGCGAGTGGAACATCGATTATTACCGCAAGCTTTAACGGTATCAGCACGACGACCACGGTTAATGTCAGCTCGGCGTTACTGACTTCGATTACTGTTACACCGGTCAATGCCAATCTTGCAGTCGGCAGCACGCAGCAATATCTTGCCAGCGGCAATTATTCTGATGGGACGACAGCCAATATCAGCAATGGCGTGACGTGGACCACCAGCTCACCATTGATCGCAACAGTCTTGCCGAATGGTCTGGCTAACGCCATCAGCACCGGGAATGCGCTCGTCACTGCAAGCCTGGGCAGCAAGACAGCCTCTGCTTCATTGGTGGTGATAGCGCCGGTTACCTTGAACTCCATCGCTATTACACCTTCAAGTGCGAATCTGGCAGTCGGATCAACCCAGGCATTTGTAGCGACCGGTACCTACTCTGATGGCAGTAATGTGAATATTACGAATTCTGTCACCTGGAGTTCTGGCACTACACCGATTGCAACTATCCTGTCTTCAGGTGTTGCCACGGGCATATCCGCAGGTACCACAATTATCACAGCAAGTTCTGCGGGAAAATCGGCGTCATCAACACTGACTGTCTTGTCAGGTACGGCACTGACCTCGATTACGGTCACGCCTGCCAACAATAATATTACTGTCGGTGCAACGCAAAGTCTGGTCGCGACGGGCAATTATTCCGATGGTAGTACTGCTGTCATCACCAATTCCGTCACCTGGACTTCAGGTGCCAGCCCGGTTGCTACCGTCTCTGCAAATGGTCTGGTCAGCGCGGTCGCGGCAGGTAGTGCACCTGTTGTGGCCATATCCGGTACGAAATCTGGCTCTGCTACCATCAATGTCTTGCCGGTAGCGGCATTAAATTCGATTGCTGTGACGCCGGGTAATCCCACCATAGGTATAGGTGGTACACAGAACTTTGTCGCTACCGGTAGTTTTGCCGATGGCAGTAGCCTCAATATCAGCAATGCAGTGACCTGGGCATCGGCCAATTCGGCGATTGCCAGCGTATCTGTAAATGGTGTGGCGAATGGCTTGTCAGGTGGCACGACTTCGATTGCAGCTAATCTGTCAGGCAAGACTGGTTCGACCGGTTTCACGGTGACACCTGTCGTGACACTCAGCAGTATCACTTTGACGCCAGCCAATGCTAGTGCAACAGTCGGCGCATCGCAACAGTTCATCGCGACCGGCAACTACTCAAATGCGACGACCAATAACATCAACACCACGGTCATCTGGCTTTCCAGTGCAAATGGCGTTGCGAGTGTATCGTCCACCGGGCAGGTAGTTGCTATTGCACCTGGTGTAACAAATATCTCTGCTACGCAAGGAGCGCTTACAACGACAACTACCTTTACTGTCACGGTGGCACCAATTGCCGGCATTAATCTGGGCGGTGCGACCAGTTTTGCGGTACTGGGAGGTACATCGATCACCAATAATTCTGGCGGTACTACCCTAATCAGTGGTGACATAGGTTCACCATCGCAGATTGTGGACCCGGTGCAGACTGCCGGTTTCATTAACTACAAATCAGGTGCAATTCTGAACACGGCCCTGGCTGACTTGCAGGTGGCGATTGCGGATGCGAATAGCCGCACCTGCACTTCCAGCTCTGCCAGTGGCATTGATCTGGGTGGGCAAACCTTTACCCCTGGTGTGTATTGCTATGCGGGTGCAATCAACATCACAGGCACCTTTACCATGAATGGCGCAGGCCTGTATCTGTTCCGCAGCAGTTCGACGCTAAATACGACGGCGAATTCGATTGTTACCTTAACAGGCGGTGCAACTGCCAGCAGTGTGTTCTGGGTACCGGTTGCAGCCACGACGCTGGGTGCAAACAGTGTATTCAAGGGAAGCATCATGGCGCAATCTGCCGGCATCACAATGGGCGACACGGCAACATTGCAAAATGGCCGGGTTCTGTCGGGTAGTGCAGTGACTCTTAAAAATAACGTGATTGCACGTTAAATAATTCATGGGTAAATGAAAGGGCTGATGTCACTCCCTTTCATCCTATTTCAGTCATTTCTTCAGGAGAAACACATGGCGCTGCCAAAAAATGTAATTACACTTAACTTGTTTGCCTGTGCGCTGCTTGCCAGCCAACTGGCACAAGCCGATGAACCCTGGACCAACCCGGACTGGGCAGATAGCGCCTGGTATATTGGCGGCGGTGCTGGTCGGGCGAAAGCCACGATCGATAAAGATACCCTGACACGCAGCCTGATGGATAACGGTGCCAGCAATGTCAACTTCCGTACCAGCGAACGTGATACGGCGTACAAGCTGTTTCTGGGCAAGCAGATGAATAAATACTTTGCCATCGAGGGCGGGTATTATGATCTGGGAAAATTCGGGTTTGATGCCACCACCACGCCGCCAGGTGCCATCAGTGGTGAAGTTGGCTTTCGTGGCTTCAATCTCGATCTGGTCGGGCAACTACCCTTGTCGGAACGATTTTCCCTGCTGGGACGCATTGGTGCCAATTACACCAGGGCAGATGCGCATTTCACCGGCAATCGTCTGTATGCAGTCACCAACCCTAATCCCAGCGAGAAAAAGCTGAATCCCAAAGTCGGGCTTGGTCTGGAATATAAATTTACCGAAGCACTGGCCATGCGTGGTGAAGCAGAGCGTTATCGTGTCAACGATGCAGTAGGTAATCGTGGCGATGTGGATTTTTATTCCATCAGTCTCGTCTACAAATTGGGCAAGCCAGCTTATGCAAGGCCGGTATCCTATATCGCACCACCGACACCTGCACCAGTCATGGAGCCAGCACCGGCACCTGTCGTTCGCAATGTACCGCCACCACCAAGACCGCAACCAGTGTCTGAAAAGGTCACCTTCAGTGCAGAGGCATTGTTTGATTTCGATAAATCCATTGTCAAACCCGCAGGCAAGCAGGCGCTCGATGATTTGTTGAGCAAACTACAGGGTATGAATACGGAAGTGATGATTACCGTCGGTCACACTGATTCGATAGGTAGTGATGACTACAATCAGAAACTGTCTATCCGTCGCGCTGAAGCCGTCAAGGCTTACCTGATTACCAAAGGGATTGATGCGTCACGCGTCTATACCGAAGGTAAGGGCGAAACCCAGCCGATTGCTGATAACAAGACCAGTGAAGGCCGCGCTAAAAATCGTCGCGTGACGGTTGAGGTTGTCGGTTCACGTCCTTAAGTGTAGGGCAGTCCGAGAGAAAATATTCTCGCGCGCCTGTGTGCAGATCATGCCATCCAAAGTTTACTCTGGATGGCATGATCATTTTTTTTGCACCTAGGCCAGCAAACTATCCCATAAAGCTTTGGTCGCCTGGGCTTCTTTGCTGACCATTTCCGGCTCCACCCGGGCGCGGTCTTCGCCTTGCAGGCGTATCCCGTGCTGTAATTTACGGAACAGGCGGTAGGCGACGGCAGTCTGATTCGCCAGCCCTGCATCAATCAGACCCAGTTCACCGCAGCGTATCAACAGGGCAATATTGCCTTTGTTGGCTGTCAGTTCCGGATACTGTCTGGCGTATTTCAGGACCAGGTATTGCACGATAAATTCTATGTCTATCATGCCGCCGGCATCCTGCTTGAGATCAAACAGATCACTGCGATTGACATTGGCATCGCGCATTTTCTTGCGCATATTGATGACTTCACTGCGCAGCTGTTCGTCATCCCTTTGCTGGCGCAAGACCTGCTCGCGTATCTGTTCAAACTGGGCACCGATGGCGGCATCGCCAGCGCAGAAGCGGGCGCGTGTCAGGGCCTGGTGTTCCCATAGCCAGGCAGATTGTTCCTGATAGCGGGCAAAGGACGCAACGGACGATACCAGCAAGCCACTGGCGCCGTCCGGGCGTAGGGCGATATCGATATCAAACAGGATGCCGGCCGGGGTGTGGCTGGTCATCCAGGTAATGAAGCGTTGCGCCAGTTTTGCATAATTGGCCGGGGCTTCCTGGTCCTCATCTTCATACAGGAAAATGACATCCAGATCGGATGCGTAACCCAGTTCCTTGCCGCCCTGTTTGCCATAGGCGATGACGGCAAAACGCGGCTCAGGCCGGTGCCGGCTGGCGATGGTTTTCCAGGCGGATTGCAGGACGGCGGCGACGATGATATCGGCCAGTTGTGACAATTCATCCGCCAGATGTTCGACACTCAACTGGCCTTCCAGATCCTGCGCTAGCAAACGGAATTGCAGCGCATGATGCATTTCGCGCAGGGTTTCCATCTGCCTTTCGGTATCACCCTGATGCTGGTCCAGATGATGTTGCAGATCGAGCCGGAAGGCTGCCCAGTCGGGGCGTTGATGGAGGGAGGATTCATCCAGCAGTTCATCCAGCAGGATAGGGTGGCGGCTCAGGAACTTGGCGGCCCAGTCGCTGGCAGCCATCATGCGTATGACACGTGCCAGTGCATGCGGGTATTCGGTCAGCAGTGCCAGGTAGGCGGCGCGACGGGCGATGGTTTCCATGAAATCCAGCAACCGGCTCCAGGCCAGTAACTGGTTAGTGCTTTGGCGGGCGATGATGTTCAGTGCATTATTCACCAGCGCCACCAGCTTGTTGCGGCTGGCTTCTGACAAGGCCTGTACCTTGGGCGATTGCCAGGTCGCCGTCAACCTTTGCGTGATGGCGGTGGCATCGCTGCCAGAAAAACCGAGACCAGACAGATGTGCTGCAATCAGTTCATCGCTGTCCGGGCCGGACAGGCTGATGGCCAGCATGCCTTGTTCAGTCTCGCTATTATTCTTGGCCTTGTCGCGGAAAATTGCATCAAACTGTTCGGCAATGAATTCACGGTGTGGTCGTAATTGTTCCAGCAAACCGGCTACGCTGGTACAACCCATCATGCAGGCGATTCGCTGCTGGTCTTCTTCACGCACGGGGAAGGTATGGGTCTGGGCATCATCCAGATATTGCAGGCGATGTTCAAGGTTGCGCAGGAAGGTGTAAGAAATTAGCAGGCGTTCGACTATGGCCGCATCCAGGATGCCCTTGTCGGCCAGGGTCTGCAAAGTCTTGCGGGTGGAGCGGTCGCGCAGGCTGACATCGCGTCCGCCACGGATGAGCTGGAACACCTGCGCCAGAAATTCAACCTCGCGGATACCGCCCCGGCCCAGTTTGACATTATTGCTGCGTTCCGGGTGCTTGGTTTCCTGCCGCACGACTTCGGCCCTGATCTGGGCATGCATGGAACGCAGGGAATCAATCGCGCCGTAATCGAGATAACGCCTGTACACAAAAGGCCGGATAATTTTTTCCAGTGCCGCAATATCGCCAGGTTGGCCCGTCATGGCACGTGCCTTGACCCAGGCATAGCGTTCCCATTCCCGGCCCTGGATCAGGAAATATTCTTCTATCATGTTGAAACTGGCAACCAGCGGGCCAGATGCCCCATTGGGACGCAGGGCCATGTCGACACGGAAGCTGAAACCGTCTTCAGTCACTTCAGAAATGGCAGCGATCAGTTTTTTACCCAGGCGGCTGAAGTATTCATGATTGGACAGGCTGCGCTGGGTGGCGTCCTGCACCCGGGTTTCGCCATCTTCGGCATAGCAAAAGATTAAATCGATGTCAGAAGAGACATTCAACTCAAAACCACCGAGCTTGCCCATGCCCAGCACGATCAAGGCCTGTTCGGCACCGCTTTCTTCACCGATGGGAACACCATGCATGGCTTGCATGTCGGCGTCAATGGCCTGCAAATGCTGCTGGACGACAAAATCGGCAAACTGGCTGATGGTGGTGACTACCTCATCCATATCTGCCTGTCCACAGAGATCGCGTTTGATGAGAGAACAGATCACCAGATTGCGCAAACGGCGCATGGCTTTGTTAAGAGATATGCCAGTGCATATTTCTTTTTGTAAAAACTGCGCAAAACCCTCTGGTCTCAAGGATAATTCAGAAACTTGCTGTAAAAGCGGTTTTCGGCTGGCATCTGCGGAAAGCCAATTGGAGAAAAAGCGGGAAGCCTGAAGTATTTCGGCGTCCGGGGAAGGGCTTGCAGTCATAATGGGGCATCGTTAGCCAAGGATGACATGGATTTTAAGCGATCTGCGCCTTGTTGGTGCAGTATGCGGTGCAAGAACCTGAATCGCCCGTAGTGCAAACGAACATAAATATATTTATACTCCGGTGGAGTATGAAAAAGTATAAGAAAGTATAAGAAAGTATTAGAGCGTCGCCAACCAGACCAGTGCGCCCGACCAGGGCATGGTGGGTAGGGCGATAAGGATCAGAGACAAAATGCCAGAGCAGTTGACATGTTGAAAATAAAGGGCTTTTCGTTATTTATAGCCCGCGAGTTGACGTTAGCAGTAAGTGTCATCCCTGTTATGGGTTTTATGGCAAGACAAAGGGATAACAATTGGGCAGAGTTAACTTCAGGTACGACTTCTCTACAGATTGAAATTTAGCAATGACTCAGGAAGAACAAGTACACATTGCTAATGCCGCAAAGGCGGAAGAAAGCGCACAGCCCAACCGTTTCTGGTGGTTTTGTGGTTTTACCTGGCGCACCTGTGGCCGGGGGCTGCGCTTTACGCTGAAATTCCTGCTGCTGCTGTATTTCCTGTTTTGCGCCCTGGTGCTGGTGTTGCGCTATGTCGTCTTGCCGAATGTGAACAGCTACAAGCCGGATATCGAGAAAATGATCTCGGCATCGCTGGGGCGGCAATTGCAAATTGCTGACTTGCACGCGTCGTGGCAGGGCCTGAATCCGCAACTGGTGCTGGACAATGTAGTACTGCGCGATGCCAAGGGCGTAGCGGCACTGACGCTGCCGCAGGTGTCCGCTACACTGTCCTGGTGGACACTGGCGGTAGCAGACCTGCGTTTTGAACGCATTGTGGTTGAAAAACCAGCGCTGGATGTGGCGCGTGAAGCCGACGGCAAGTTCTTTGTTGGTGGATTTTTGATCGACCCGGCGGCCGAGAGCAAAGGTCAGGGCATGGACTGGGTCTTGTCGCAGCGCGAAATTGTGATACGCAATGGTGCTGTGCGCTGGACCGACAAGTTGCGCAATGCCCCAGCGTTGAATTTGCCGGATGTCAGTTTTGTCTTGCAAAACCAGTGGCGTCATCACCGCTTTGCCCTGAAGGCGACACCGCCCGTCAACTTGTCTACCCCAATGGATATCCGTGGTGATTTCCAGCATCCGGTATTTGCCAAAAGGGTATCTGATTTTTCCCTGTGGTCGGGTGAACTGTATGCCGATGTGCGGCGTGCCGATTTGCCTGCGCTGAAGGCTTATGTGGATTATCCAGCCGATGTCAAAAAAGGCTATGGTTCGGTACGTTCATGGCTGCGCCTGGAAAAAGGCCGTGTGACTGATTTGACTGCAGACCTCAGTCTGGCGGATGTCGAAGGCAAATTTCGCGCTGATCTGCCAGAACTGGACATGGCCCTCGTCAGTGGTCGTCTGATCGCCAGCGAACACCAGGCGCTGAAGGCGAAATATCTGACATCGATGTTTGGTCAATCTGGCCATAGCATTTCGCTCATCGATTTTTCCATGCGTACCCGCGATGGCGTGCAATTGCCACCCACCAGCATCAAGGAAACCTTTACACCTGGCGAAAAAGGTCAGCCTGAGAAGGTGGAGCTGTATGCCAAGACCCTGGATTTGCAAACCCTGGCCAATTTTGCCGAGCATTTGCCGCTGCCTGTTGATCAGCGCCAGATGCTGGTGGATTTTGCGCCCAAGGGGCAATTGAAGGATTTCACCGCCAAATGGCAGGGCAGTTATCCGGATGTCGCCTCATACAGTATCAAGGGGCAGTTTATTAACCTGTCCATGCAGGCACAACCGGCCCAACTGGCACGCGCCAAAACGGCACAATTGCCAGCCAAGGCAGCTGTGCCGGCCATTCCCGGCTTTGAAAACCTGTCCGGACAGATCGAAGCCAATGACAAGGGGGGTAATTTCACCCTTGATTCCAAAGATCTGTCGCTGCGTCTGTCCAGCTATTTTGTGGATCCACTGATGCCGTTTTCGCGTTTGCTGATGCAGGCGCAATGGCAGTTTGTGGCACAGGATAAACTGATTTTCCAGATCAATAAAATGGATGCCCAGCAAGAAGGTATGCATGCTGTGCTCAGTGGCAAACACATCATGTCCATGCGCCACGGTGCCGATGCACAGCCGGGTGAAGTGGATTTGACTGGCAGTATTTCTGGGTTTGATTTGAAACAGCTGGATCGCTATATTCCTACCGTGGCTGCCGATGACCTGCGTCACTGGTTATTGAATTCCATCCTTGATGGCCGGGCAGATGATGTGACGATACGCATCAAGGGCGATCTCGCTCATTTTCCTTTCGTTAGCACGGACGGCAAGCGTGCATCCAAGGGCGAATTCGTTGTCAAAGGTAACCTGACCGGTGGCAAGCTGGATTTTACCGCCGGTGCCCTGGCGGAAGAAGGTCGCCCGCTGTGGCCAGTGATAGAAGATATCAAAGGTAATTTTATTTTTGATAAAGCCAGGATGGAAATCAACGGCGACACCGCAAGAACCCTGGGTGTGGATCTGAAAAAGGTCAAGGCGGTGATTCCCGATCTGGCTCACCATCATGGCATCCTGAATATTGACGGTACAGTCAATGGCAGCCTGCAAAACATGCTGGGCTATGTCGGTGCCAGCCCGGTCAGTGGCTGGCTGGGGCATTTCCTGAAAGAGACAAAATCCACGGCCCCGGCGGCCCTGTCGCTGAAATTGCAATTGCCGTTGCAGCATCTGATTGAATCCAAGGTGCAGGGCGTTTTGCAGTTTGCCAATAACGATGTGGTCTTGCAGCCAGGCATACCTCAGGTAACTGGTCTGAATGGCAGGCTGGAATTTAATGAAACCGGTGTCAATCTCGGCACGTTGAAGGGCAGTTTGCTGGGTAGCGGGGTGCAGATCAGTGGCGGCTCGCAGAAAGACAATAGCGTCAAGGTACGGCTGGATGGCAGTATGACGGCAGAAGGCTTGCGCAAGGTCATGCCGGCTTCCATGGTTGATCGTCTGGGTGACCGTATTAATGGCAGCACGCGTTACACCGCCAGCATCCACGTCAAAAAACGTCAGCCAGAGATCGTGATCGAATCCAATCTGAGCGGGCTGGCATTGAATTTCCCCGCGCCGATGAAAAAAAGTGCGATGGAAGTCATGCCACTGCGCTTTGAAATGCTGCCCCTGGCCAGCAATGACGCCCAGGTCTGGCGTGATGACATCCATGTGTCGCTGGGTAATACCATCAATGCCCGCTACCTGCGCCAAAAGACTGGTGCTGCGCCCTGGCAGGTGCTGCGTGGCGGCATCGGTGTCAATGCACCCGCACCAGAACCAGACAGTGGCCTTAGCGCCAATATCGAACTCAAGTCTCTGAATATTGATGAATGGCGACGTTTGGCCGTACCCGCTGCCAGCAGCAATGGCAACGGCGGAAACAATGGAAACAGCGGAAACAATAGCAGCGCACAGGCAGCCAATGTCGTTCAGACTGCCGGACTTGAAAAAGAGACCATGGAGCTTGATCTCAGCCCGTATCTGGAGCCGACTTCCATGGCTGCCCGGACTTCAGAGCTGCATGTCGTAGGCAAACAGCTGGAAAATGTGGTGGTGGGTGTCACGCACCAAAAAAATGTGTGGCAGGCGAATATCCATTCGAATCAGGCTTCCGGCTATCTGACCTGGAATGAAGGTGCGGGTGGTCAGGGGCTGGGCAGTGTGACGGCCCGCTTGAGTAATCTCATCATTCCCCAATCGGCAGCGGCCGATGTCAGTGAATTACTGGAAGGTAAAAACACGACTACCCAGATACCTGGGCTTGATATCGTGGCGGAGAATTTTGAACTCTTCAATAAAAAACTGGGCTATCTGGAATTGCAAGCCGTGAATCAAGTGCAAAGCAACAGCGGACGTGAATGGCAAATTAATAAAATCTTGCTGAAAAACCCGGATGCAGAATTCAGTGGCAGCGGCAAATGGGCCAGCCAAGGCGGTGATGGCCGTACCCAGCTCAATTATGTGCTGGATGTGGCGAATGCCGGCAAGTTGCTGGAACGACTGGGTTTTGCCGATGTCTTGCGCGGTGGACGCGGCAAGCTGGAAGGTGACGTTCACTGGAACGGCTTGCCCTTCGCCATGGATATCCCGAGCATGAACGGGCAGATCAAGTTGGTACTTTCCAGTGGGCAATTTTTGAAGGTGGACCCAGGTGCTGCCAAGTTGCTGGGCGTGTTGAGCATGCAGTCGCTACCGCGCCGCCTGACACTGGATTTCCGGGATGTATTTTCTGACGGCTTTGCCTTTGACTCCATCGCCGGTATTGCACAGATACAGCAGGGCGTGGCAAAAACCGATAACCTGAAAATGCTGGGCGTGAGCGCCACCGTGCTCTTGCAGGGAAATGCTGATATCGTGCATGAATCGCAGAACCTGCATGCCACCGTGATTCCGGTCGTGAATGTGGGTACGGCATCCGTGGTTTATGGCTTGGCGGTCAATCCGGTGATTGGTCTGGGCACCTTTCTTGCTCAGTTGTTCTTGCGTGAACCTTTGAGCAAGGCCTTTACTTTTGAATACCAGATCAGCGGGTCCTGGAAAGAACCGACAGTGACCAAGATAGATAATCGCGACGAAGCACAAAATAATCGCAAACCCGTTGCCGTTCAGTAGGCAGGGTGACAACTACATGAGGGTGAGATGAAGATTGCTGCAATACAAATGATTTCTACACCAGTGGTGGCAGAGAATATCGCTACTGCAAAACGCCTGATGCAAGAAGCGGCTGACGCTGGCGCTAAAGTGTTGCTGTTGCCCGAATACTGGCCTTTGATGGGCTTGCATGAAACCGACAAGGTCGGCGTCGCCGAAGAATTCGGCCACGGCAGCATGCAAAGTTTTATGGCTGAAACCGCCCGCAGCCTGGGTGTGTGGCTGATAGGCGGCACCATTCCACTGAAAGCGGCAGAACCCGGCAAGGTCTTGAACACCACGCTGGTGTTTAACCCGCAAGGCGAACAGGTGGCGCGTTACGATAAAATCCATTTGTTCGGTTTCAGCAAAGGGGAAGAGTCGTATGAAGAAGCGCGCACCATTGTTGCTGGTGAGCAAGTTAGCAGTTTTGATGCCGGTTTTGGCCAGATTGCCTTGTCCATCTGTTATGACTTGCGCTTCCCGGAATTATTTCGCGCGCTGGGCACCTGTTCGCTGATCGTGGTACCTGCTGCATTTACCTACACCACAGGGCAGGCGCATTGGGAAATCCTGTTGCGTGCCAGGGCGATAGAAAATCAGTGTTATGTACTTGCCTGTGGGCAAGGTGGCAAGCATGTGAATGGCCGCCGTACCTGGGGTCACAGCATGCTGATTGACCCCTGGGGCAAGGTACTGGCCGTGCAGGAAGAAGGCGAGGGCATCGTCAGTGGTGACATCGATGAAGCTTTGATTGCCAGCATACGTGAAAGCCTGCCTGCCTTGCGCCATCGTAAACTGTGAGCGGCCACAGAGACAGCCCGTATTGCTCTACAATGTGATATCGGGCGTAATTTGCGCCATTCATTCTAATTTGTTGTACTCAGAAGCTATCCATGACTCCATATGATCCCGCTTTAAGCCATCTCAGCATCGCTCGCGATATCCTGCTGACTCCTTTCGGTCTGGACGAATCCAAACTCAGTAAAGTGCTGGCCAGCATGTTCAGCCACAAGGTTGATTACGCCGATCTGTATTTCCAGTTCACCCGCAATGAAGGCTGGAGCCTGGAAGAAGGCATCGTCAAGACCGGCAGTTTTTCCATTGATCAGGGTGTCGGCGTGCGTGCCGTGTCAGGTGACAAGACTGCTTTTTCTTACTCTGACGAAATATCCGAGCAAGCCTTGTTTGATGCCGCCAAGGCTACCCGCACCATAGCTCGCCAGGGTGCAGGCAAGATCAAGGTCGCCTCCAGCCTGCAAGGCCTGGAATGTTTGAATGGCCGCGCCCTGTATCTGCGTGATGATCCGCTGAATTCGCTGGACGCAACCGAAAAAGTGCAACTGCTGGAACGTCTGGAAAAAATTGCCCGTGCAAAAGATCCCCGCATCGTGCAAGTCATGGCCAGCGTCGCCGGTGAATATGATGTCGTACTGGTAGCGCGCAGTGATGGTGTGATTGCTGCCGATATCCGTCCATTGGTACGCGTTTCTGTAACGGTCATCGCAGAGCAGAATGGTCGTCGTGAAATGGGTAGCAGCGGTGGTGGTGGCCGTTATGATTATTCCTATTTCACCGATGTATTGCTGGAAAAATATGCGGATGAAGCCGTGAAATCGGCCCTCGTCAATCTGGATGCGCGTCCGGCACCGGCTGGTCCGATGACTGTGGTGCTTGGCCCTGGCTGGCCAGGCGTGTTGCTGCATGAAGCCATCGGCCATGGTCTGGAAGGCGATTTTAACCGCAAGGGTTCCAGTACGTTCTCGGGCCGTATTGGCCAGCGTGTTGCGGCCAAGGGCGTCACCGTGGTCGATGACGGCACCTTGCAAAACCGCCGTGGTTCACTGAACATGGATGATGAAGGCAACCCTACCCAGTGCACGACACTGATAGAAGACGGTATTCTGAAAGGCTATATGCAGGACACCATGAATGCCCGTCTGATGAAAATGCCGGTGACCGGCAATGCCAGACGCGAGTCTTTTGCCCACCTGCCGATGCCGCGCATGACCAATACCTATATGCTGGCTGGCGACAAGGACCCGGAAGAAATTCTGGCATCGGTAAAAAATGGCTTGTATGCCGTCAACTTTGGTGGGGGGCAGGTCGATATAACGAATGGTAAGTTCGTTTTTTCAGCCAGTGAAGCCTATATGATAGAAAACGGCAAGATCACCTATCCGGTCAAGGGTGCAACCCTGATCGGCAATGGCCCCGAAGTGCTGAACCATGTCAGCATGATAGGCAATGACCTGCGCCTTGATTCCGGTGTCGGTGTCTGTGGCAAGGAAGGACAAAGCCTGCCGGTAGGCGTAGGACAGCCAAGTCTGCGCATTGAGGGCCTGACCGTCGGGGGAACTGCCTGATGCTGATAGCCTTACGCCGCCTGTCGGGGCATGGGGCGCAACCATGATCGTCATCGCCATTGTGTCTGCCAAAGGTGGTGTGGGTAAAACCACGATCACCGCCAATCTGGGTGTCGGCATGGCGCAGCGCGGCCTGCCTGTCACTATTCTTGATCTTGATCCGCAAAATGCCATGCAATGGCATCTTGGTGGCCTGGAGCAGGGCGAAACCAATGGCATCAGCCTGCTGACGGCCGCCCGTGCCAAATTGATGGATGCCTGCTATACCAGCCCATTCGGTGTTGACTTTCTGCCATATGGTAATGGTGGCGAAGCCCAGCGCATACGCTTTGAGCAAGTGCTGGAAAAGCAGGACACCTGGCTGCGCAAGAAATTACAGGCAGCCAAGCTGCCAGCTAATGCCGTGGTCTTGCTTGACACCCCGCCTGGTCCTTCAGTCTATTTGCAGCAGGCCATCTATGCTGCTGATTTTTTGCTGGTGGTTGTTCTTGCCGATGCCGCCTCTTATTCCACCTTGCCAGAAATGGAAGAACTTATTTCCACCTATGGTCAGCGCAGCAATGCAGATGTGGGTTCTGCCTACATCGTCAACCAGGGTTCACAGCGGCAACTGGCACAAGACGTGCTAGCGTTGATAGCAGATCGCCTTGGCGATCGCATGGTCCCTTTCATCGTGCAGGAAAGTCCACAAGTCGAAGAAGCGCTGGCATATGAACGGCCGGTGCTGGAATACAAGCCGGACAATCCTGCCTCGCTAAGTATCCAGAAAATCATTGACTGGTTACTGACCGGCCTCAAGCAGCAGCGCTGATATTTAGCGAACATGGCCGGGCGGGATGCGCAGGTTTCGCGTGTTCAGTGCTGATCAGGTCTGCAAGCACCAGTCCGGGTGATTACTGTTATTTGTTATGCATCGCAGATTTTCTGTGTTGTAGTTGCGAACACATGCCTGGCGAGATGCATGAGAAATGCAGGAAATTTTATGGAAATAAAACGTCAAATAAGCGGTTTTGGGCGATCAATTGTAAAAATGGTATTCGAGATGTTTAAATAGCTATAAATCCTTTGTCTGCTTATAAATTGTTGACATTTCTCTATCCAGTTTGTCTGGACTGGCAATGTTAGCGAGTGGTAAAGTCGTAACGAATCAACACTCTCCAAGGTTTGCGTGTCACGATACAAGCCAGAGGGAACAAGTCAACGCAAGGGCGCATTGAGTATGTCTACAAATAATGTTCGTTATTACGAAGAGCACCAGTGTTCAAACCAGTGGCGTGCTTTTCTGGCAGCGTTTGCTGCTGAATTTGCATCCAAAGGTGAACCCAAGGATTTGCGTGTTTTCATGCACCAACTGGGACGCACCATGGCAAGTGGCTTTAATGTCGCCGATGGCAGCAGCCTGCAAGCGCTGGAAGCATGCATGAACCGCGTCTGGTCAGAAATGAACTGGGGCTGGGTCCAATTGGTCGAAGAAGCCGATGCACTGGTGGTTGCGCATCACGCGTCTCCATTGAAAGTGGCATTTGGTGAGGAAGCATTGAACTGGTCGCCAGCTTTGCTGGAAGGCATGTATGCGCAATGGTTTGAAACGCTGGGGATGGACAAGTCTTTACGTCTGTCACAACGTGATGGTGTGTTTGAAGACGGACAGTTATTTGTTTTTGATTTAAAGAAGCAGCTTGAAGAACAGACGTATTTCACACGTCGTTGATTTTTCGAGTAACAGGATTTACGCAAAGCCGTTCAGCCGTGGCATGAGATTGACGATCGTTAGCGTAACAGACGAAGCGTCAGCATGTTCAAGGGCGATTTTGCGTAAGTCCTCAGTAAGTTGGCACAGCAGGAATATGGGGGCTGGTGACTATTATGGATGATGACGTAAAAAACCTTTTTCAAAAATTTGGGCAAACCACAGAGGCGTACCGCGAAATCAATCGCGATGCAGACAGTGAGCAAGCCCGGCAGCGATGGCCATTACTGCGCGATGTGCATGTGAATGGTGCACCGGCGCCGAAACGTGCGCATGCGCAGGAACATGTAGCTGCAACTCCTGCTGAGGCTGGCCAGAACACCGGTATGTTTAATCCTGCTGGCAACAAGGCAATTGCCAAACCGGCTAGCCCCAAAGCCAGCAACACACCGGCTCCTGCCACGTCCCTGCTGGCAGCAGCGGCTGCACCTGTGGCAGTCAAAACACCGCCCTTGAAACAGATCTTGTCCAGGCAAGAAATCGACAGCGATGTCAAAGAAGAATTGGCACCCGCCATAGCACCTGCGCCAGCATTCATGACAAAGAACAGGGCGACCGCGCCGCGCGAAGTGCTGCATGCCGCAGCCAGGGTAGAAGTACCTGCGGCCAGCCTGTTCGCTCAGCGCCAGCCAGTAGATAAAGAGCCGCCGAAAGCAAACGCACCTGCGCCTTTACTTGCACCTGCGCCAAAGCCATCTTTCTTTAGCGCCCCCGCAGCAGCAACTGTACCAACTGCGCCGGCAGCAACGCCGGCTACAGCCTCAGTCCTGCAATCGATAGGCGGGCGTCGCACAGCAACACAGGCACCTGCCCAGATCAACGCACAGCCCGCCGGTGAAGTACCTTTGAGCGCCGTATTTGGTCGATTGGCAGCCAAGCCTGAAGCAGAAAAACCGGTAGAGACGGGTGTCAATTCATTCTTTAAAAAAATATTTAAACCATGAGGGTAGTAGCCGTTATCTCTCCCAAAGGTGGTGTAGGAAAAACTACGGTGACTGCCAATCTGGCAGCGTCCCTGGCGCGACTGGGGCCGCGTATCACCATACTTGATCTCGATCCGCAAAATGCACTAAGACTGCATTTTGGCATGCCGCATGATGACCCCGGCGGTATCGCCCAGCAAGAGTCGATAGATGGTAATTGGGCAGACGGTTTGTTTGAAAGCGCCTATGGCGTTGATTTTCTGCCATATGGCAGTGTCGATGAAAGCCAGCGTGCCGTGTTTGAACAGGATATCAAGGCCGATCCACAGTGGCTGGCCAAGCACCTGGCGTCATTGCAACTTAGTGACAATAGCGTGGTGCTGATCGATACGCCACCTGGTCCCAGCATCTATTTGCAGCAGGTATTAAGTGTGGCAAATTATGCCCTGGTGGTGTTGAAGCCGGATGCGGCATCGTATTCCACCATACCATCGATAGAATCGCTGATAGAGTATTACTGTAGTGAGCGTAGCGATTTTCAGGGCTACTGCTATTTGTTGAATCAGATGGATGCCGCCAAACAGTTGAGCCGTGATGTCTTCGGCATGTTGCGCAGCAGCCTGGGCAAGCGTTTCATCCCTATTACGATACACCGGGATGAAGCCGTCAGTGAAGCCCTGGCCTGCCAGACGCCGGTATCTTATTATTCACAGCACTGTTCAGCCACGCATGACATGCAGGAACTGACGATGTGGCTGCAAAAGAATTTCAGATTGGTTGATTAATGCGCTCAATACTTAATTCCAGATATCTCTATGGTCGCCTGAACGATCTGGGGCGTACCATGGTCAACTGGCCTGGCTGGGAGCACAAGTTTTCGCGCTTTTTAGCCCTGATGGTGGCGGTCTTCCTGTACTGGACCAGTATCAGCATTCCGCTGGAACTACCTTTGCAAACCCTGTTTTCCATCGTCATTTTTGGAACGGCGATGTATTTGCGCCGTTATACCGGCACCCTGATTTCGCTGGTGATGGTGATGTTTTCCATCAGCGCCACCAGCCGCTACATCTACTGGCGCGTGACCTATACCATAGGCACAGAAAATATGGTGGACCTGTTCTTTGCGCTGGTACTGATCATGGCCGAAGTCTATGCCTGGCTGGTACTGTTGCTGGGGTATCTGCAAACCGCCTGGCCTTTGAAGCGCAAGCCGGTGATGATGCCAGCTGACACATCGTCCTGGCCCACCATCGATCTGTTCATCCCCAGCTATAACGAAGACCTGGCTGTGGTCAAGCCTACCGTGCTGGCGGCAATGGGCATAGACTGGCCCAAGGACAAACTCAATATCATCATCCTGGATGATGGCCGCCGCCCGGCCTTTGCCGAATTTGCCGCATCGGTGGGCGTGCAGTGTTTTACCCGTGCCGATAACAACCATGCGAAAGCCGGTAATATCAATGCGGCCCTGAAGCGTACCACCGGGGAATTCGTCGCCATCTTCGATTGCGATCACATGCCTACGCGCTCGTTTTTGCAATATACGATGGGCTGGTTTTTGGTTGATCCCAAGCTGGCCATGGTTCAGACCCCCCATCACTTCCTGTCGCCCGATCCGTTTGAACGCAATTTACAGACTTTCCGCAATGTACCGAATGAAGGCGAATTGTTTTACGGCCTGATACAGGACGGTAATGATTTGTGGAACGCGACTTTCTTTTGCGGTTCCTGCGCCATCCTGCGCCGCACCTACCTCGAAGAAGTCGGTGGCATCGCGGTTGAAACCGTGACAGAAGATGCGCATACCGCTCTGAAGATGCAGCGACGTGGCTACAACACCGCTTACCTCGCCTTGCCGCAGGCAGCCGGTCTGGCCACCGAAAGTCTGTCTGCCCACGTGGGGCAACGTATCCGCTGGGCGCGTGGCATGGCGCAGATTTTCCGAACGGATAATCCCTTGCTGGGCAAGGGGCTCAGTTTTGGTCAGCGACTTTGTTACAGCAACGCCATGCTACATTTCTTTTATGGCTTGCCACGCATGGTGTTCTTGCTGGCACCGCTGTCCTACCTGTTTTTTGAAGTGCATATTATCAAGGCTTCGGCCCTGTCGATTGCCGCCTATTCGCTGCCGCATTTGTTGCACGCCAACCTGACCAACTCGCGCATACAGGGGGCGCACCGGCATTCCTTCTGGGCCGAGGTGTATGAGGCCACGCTGGCCTGGTATATCTTCCGCCCCACGCTGGTGGCGCTGATCAATCCCAAGCTGGGTAAGTTCAACGTGACGGCCAAGGGTGGTCTGGTTGAGCAGGAGCATTTTGACTGGACCATTTCCAAACCTTACCTGATCATGCTGGGCATGAACGTGCTGGGTTTCTTTGTCGGTTTTGGCCGGGCATTGTGGTGGAACAGCTATGAACTTGATACCGTTATTCTGAACATGTTGTGGACCATTTATAACCTGGTGATACTGGGTGCTACCCTGGCTGTGGCAACCGAATCGAAACAGGTCCGGCGTACTCACAGGGTCAGGGCGGTACTGAATGCCACACTGCGTCTGAACAATGGCCATTCCATCGTTTGCCAGACAGAAGATTTCTCCATGGGTGGCATGTCATTCCGGGTACCGGATGGTTTTAATATGCAAAAAGACGAAGAGTTGGCGATTTCCCTGTATGGTACAAATGGCGAATCGGTGTTCCCGGCCAAGACGGTGTTCTTCAAGGGCAATCTGCTCAGCGTGCAGTTTGCGCCGCTGGACATGCAGCAGGAAATGGATCTGATCAATTGCACCATCGGCCGTGCTGACGTCTGGCTGAGCTGGTCGAATGACAGGGATGTTGATCATCCACTTACTGGGTTGAAAGAAATCGCCTTCCACAGCATGCGCGGATTTTCGCGATTTGGTACAAGCATCAGGCAATACATCGGGGAAAAAACAGAACATATGAACAAAATGAATGAGGTTCCCATCGTGAAAAGCATCGCGAAAAGTATACGGACAAAATTGTCGCGCAAAGGCAGCACCACCGCTTTGGCAATAGTCTGCGGTTTAGTTGGCGTCATGCACAATGACGATGTACTGGCCAAGTCGAAACGCGCCAGCAGCGCCAGTGCCGAAGCCGCCATCGCCACCTCACCCGAAAAAGTGGCGATTGATGATCTGGTGCAGCCCATCGTCTCACCCACCGGGCAAAAGACCTACAACATCAGCCTGAAAGATATGGTCGGCGTTGGTTCCAGCATAGAATTGCGCGGTACCGAGGGCGAGCGTTCTTTCCCCTTTACCGTACGCAGCGATGAAGTCATTACTTCCGCCAAGATTCGCTACGGCATCGCCTATTCGCCAGCGCTGCTGCCAGACCTGTCGCATATCCAGGTACTGGTGAACAATGAACTGGTCAGCGTGGTACCACTGCCAAGGGAAACCTCAAAAGGTATCGTGCGTGAAGACGTGATTGACCCGCGTTATTTTGCCGACTTCAATCAGCTCAGTTTCAAGCTCATCGGCCATTACACCCGGGATTGTGAAGACCCGTATCATTCCAGCCTGTGGGCCAAGGTCAGCCATACCTCAAATCTGGAACTGACCGTATCACCACTGACACTGGCGAATGACCTGGGCATGTTGCCGGCACCATTCTTTGATCGCCGCGACAACAAGTTGCTGGAACTACCTTTCGTCATGCCAGCCACACCATCGCTGGATATCTTGCGTAATGCCGGTGTCGTCGCTTCCTGGTTTGGTCACCTGTCTTCCTATCGCGGTGCACGTTTCCCTATCGAAGCAAACACGCTGCCGATTGGTAATGCGGTCGTATTTGCCACCGCCAATGAAGCACCGGCCGGTATCAAACTGCCTGCCATTACCGGACCTACCCTGGCTATCATCCCCAACCCCGGCAATGTCAAGGCAAAACTGCTGCTGGTACTGGGCCGTGATGCAGGCGAACTGAAGATTGCCGTGCAGGCACTGACCATGGGGCAATTGGCCCTGTCCGGCGACAGCGCGGTCATCAAGAACCTGAAAGAAATCGACCCGCGTAAAGCCTATGATGCGCCGAAGTGGTTGCCGACTGACCGTCCGGTGAAATTTGGCGAACTGGCGGCACCGCCAGCACTGCGCGTCAATGGCCTGACTCCTGATCTCATCAAGGTGAATTTGCGCGTGGCACCCGATCTGTTCACCTGGCAAAAAGAAGGTGTGCCAATTGATTTGCGCTACCGTTTCACACCACGCCCTACGGTGGACAAGTCAACGCTGAACATCGGCATCAATGATGAATTCGTGCGTTCGCTGCCGTTGTCTGGTGGCCAGGTAGAAAAAGGCAAGATCAAGGAATCGGTCATGCTGTTCTTCAAGGATGGTCAGCGTTCTGCACAGGAAGATATCCAGGTGCCGACTTTCCGTATCGGTGCAGAAAACCAGTTGCAGTTCCACTTCTATTACGACTATCCAAAACAGGGTGCGTGTAAGGACGTGTACCTCGACAATGTACGCTCTGCAATTGACCCGGATTCGACGATCGATTTTTCCAATATGCCGCACTATGCCGCCATGCCTAACCTGGCGTACATGGCCAATGCCGGTTTCCCGTTCACCCGCATGGCTGATCTGTCCCAGACTGCCATCGTGTTGCCGGACAGGCCAAATGCGCAGGAAATGGAATTGTTCCTCAACGTCATGGGCCGCATGGGCGAATCCACTGGGTATCCGGTGTTGAACAATACCCTGATACGCAGTGGTGAAGCCGACAAGCACAGCGACAAGGATTTCTTGCTCATCGGTACCAGCGGCAATCTGCCCCTGCTCAAGCAATGGTCCAAATACATGCCCATGAGCATGGACGAAAACGGTAATCGTCTGCAAATCCCTACCGGCTTCCTGCGTCTGTTGTATCGCTGGGCTGGGCGTGATCTTGATAATATTGAACGCCATGCCGGTGAAATGCTGGCCAGGACGGGCAATTCTTTTGGCGCCATGATGCAGTTTGAATCTCCGCTGTCCAGTGGCCGTAACGTTGTCGTGATGACGGCGGGCGATTCTGCCAGTCTGGCTGATTTGTCCACGGGTCTGAACAAGGCAGATTTGCGCAGCCGCTTCCAGGGTGACCTGGTTTTGATCAAGGGTGAGCGGGTGTCCAATGTGCAGATCGGTGATACCTATTATTCAGGTAGCCTGCCACTGTGGACCTGGATTAAATGGAACTTGTCATCCCAGCCTTTGCTGATGATCATTTTCCTGATGCTGGCCTCGTTGATTGCTGCCACCATGCTGTTCCGCTTCTTGCGCAAGCAGGCTGCATCGCGTCTGGCACTCGGCGACAAGAAGAAATAAAGCGAGAAATAGCGCGAGAAACAAAGCGAGAAATAAGCCAGACTGAAGTGGTCGTGGTAAAAAATGCCGGGTGATGTGCCCGGCATTTTCCTGTTTTCCTGATCCAGCCATGGCTGGAATACAATGGGAAAAAGACAGTAAAAACCCCGCCGCCATAAAAAATACGCGGGCGGGCAGATAACAGATACTTATTTATTTTCCGGGTCAGACTGGCCCGGAAAGAAGTCGTTAGGGGACATCAATGGTCTTAAAGAAAAAAGCGATCGTATTAGCGCTTTTGTCGGTTTTTTTCGAGTGCGGTATCGCGCACGCAGAATCCCCTTTGACGCAACAATTGAAAGAGCAGGCGCAGTTCTGGCAGCAACGTGGCCGTGACGATAATGCCGCTGATACCTGGCGCAAGCTGCTGAAGGTGGATCCGTCCAATGTTGATGCGCTGATGGCGCTGATCTCGCTGGAAGCCAGGGCTGGCAATCCAGAGCAGGCTAAAACCTATTTCGCCAAACTACGCGGTACCCAGGCCACATCGGCTCAGCTGCGCAGCGCTGAACAGGCCATGCGCGGTGGCAAGTCAGACAGTACAGGCCAGCTCGACAATGCACGCAAACTGGCGCAGCAGGGCGACGCCGATGCCGCCGTTGATGCCTTCAAACAAATGGGTGACCCCAGCAAACTCAAGGGCGAAGCCGCCTTTGAATACCTGCAAGTATTGGCCGGTACCAATGCCGGTTACGCCGAAGCCCGCAAGGGGCTGGAAAAACTCAGCCGTGACAATCCCGGCAATACCAAATATGCCCTGGCCCATGCCAAGGTGCTGACTTACCGCGAGCCATCCAGGCCAGAGGGCATGAGCCTGCTGGAAAATCTCAGCCATAAACCCGACGTCGGCAAGCAGGCGACAGAATCCTGGCGCCAGGCATTGAGCTGGATGGGCCTGAAACCGGAAAACGCCAAATATTTTCGCGCTTACCTCGATAAACATCCCGACGATCAACTGATACAGGACAGATTGGCCAGTGTCAGCAAACCGGTGAAAACAGAGCCAGCAAAAACAGAGCTGACCAAAGCAGAACCAACAGCAGCAGAAGCCGCTGCCAAGCCAACAAGAGAAGTCAAACCTGCCAAAGAACCCAAACCGCCTGCGGCACCCAAGGTGGTAGAAAACCCGATAGAGAAAAGCCGTGTCGCAGGTTTCAATGCGCTGGAAGCCAATGACATGGAAGCGGCTGCCACCGAGTTTCAGTCGCTCATCAAAACTTATCCGAAGAACCCCATGGGGTATGGCGGCATGGGTTTGGTCAAGATGCGCGAAGAAGAATTTATCGACGCCCGCGGATTCTTGCAAAAAGCAGTGGACCTGTCGCCCGGCCAATCCAAGGACCAGTGGCGTAAAGCCTATGAAGATGCCAGTTACTGGGCCATCGTGGCCGAAGCCAGAACCGCATTTGAAGACGGTGACAGCGCCAAGGGCATAGGCTTTTTGCGCAAGGCCATAGAATTGAACGGTACCGAACCATCCGGCATACTGCAACTGGCGGATGCCTTGCAGGCAGAAAATGACCTGACCGGGGCCGAAGCCAATTATCGCCGTGTACTGAATGCCGACAAACAGAACCTGCGTGCGCTCGATGGTCTGATCGGTGTACTGGTGCTGCAAAAGCGCCTGGCTGACCTGGAAGCCCTGACGCCCTACATGCTGCCGCGTCATATAGCCATTGTGGCGAACCTGAAATCGGAAGAACTGGCCAACAAGGCCAAAGCGGCAGAAACAGCCGGTGATCTGAATACTGCCCAGCAGGCCTACGAAGATGCCATCATGATCAAGCCAGACAATGCCTGGCTGCGCATGGCACTGGCCCGGCTGTACCTCAAGCGTGATATGCCGGGGCAGGCGAGGGCGCTGGTAGATGCCCTGGCTAATGTAGAAAATGCCGACCCCGAAGCCCTGTATGTCAGTGCCTTGCTGAGCGAGATGCAGCAATACTGGTGGGAAGCCATGCAGACGCTGGAACGCATCCCGCCTGCCTCGCGCAAGAAAGAAATGGCGGACATGCAAAAGCGCCTGTGGGTCAGAGTGCAGATTGACCGCATCACCGTGCTCAATCGCAAGGGCAACCGCGATGCTGCCAGAAGCATACTTGCCAGCGTAGAACCTGTGGCGGGCAATGATCCTGAATTTACCGGCACCATGGCCAACCTGTACATACAGTTGGGTGATAACGAACGTGGCTTTGCCATGATACGCCAGGCGGTGCAAAATACAGCCAAGCCATCTGCCGGCTTGCTGCTGCAATTTGCCAGTACCCTGATGCAAAGCAATCAGGAAGCAGAACTGGAAGCTGTCATGCGCCGCGTTGCTGCCATGCCGAATCTGGGTGAAGAAGAAATCCGCTCTTTCGGCCAACTGCAACGTGTACTGGCCATGCGTTATGCCGAACGTGCGCGTGAAGCAGGCGATTTCGCCAATGCCTACAATTACATACAACCCCTGCTGATCGCCAATCCGGATGACAATGCCTTGCTGTTGACGCTGGCGCGGATTTATACCGCATCTGGCGATTCAGCTTCGGCCCGTGACATTTACCAAAAAGTACAGCAAACCGACCCGGAAAATCCGGAAGTCTTGCAGGGCCTGGTCTACGCCGCCATGGAAGCGCGCGACTTTGCCAATGCCGAACGTTATCTCGGTGTATTGATGGACCTGCAGCCAGAGAATCCGCGCTATCTTGCCCTGGCGGGAAATGTTGCCCGCGCAAGAGGCAATAATAGCCGCGCCCTTGATTATTTCAAGCAGGCACTGGCGCTGGAACGCGTCCAAAAAACAGCAATGGGTACAGGCCCGAATGGCCTGCGTCTGGTCGATACTGCACCGGCCACCAATGCAATCAATGCCACCAGCAATTTCAAGGTCAATCCTTTTGCTGAAGGCAAGGCCAATGCAGCAGCGCCAGCTAACACTGCTGCGCCACGTGGTCCAGCATTGAAAGAAGTGCCGGTCAGCGGCAATACCGTCAACCCGGGTACGGTAGGTGCAGGCGGCACGGGTGTATATAACTCAGGTATTTTTGCACCGGTAGGCAAGCCTTTGACACCATCTTCCGGTGCTGCCATACCTGCCAGCCCGATCAGCAAAACCGTGCCCAGTTTGCCGGCCTTGCAGGCGGTGCCGGCAGCGGCAGCACCTGTGGCACCGGCAGTAGCGGTACCAGCCTACCCGCTGCCGCCGGTACCCAAATTGCAAACAGCGCCGGCCAGCAGCCCCGCTGTTAGTCCAGCAATTAGTCCAGCCCCAGCCAAGGCCGGTGGCGCACCAGCGGACCCCAATAGCGGTATGACGGATCGTTACAGTAACGGTGCCAGCATGCTGGGCACCTATCCTTCGCAACAGCAAACCCAGGTGGCGCAGTATGTCGCGCCGGGTGTTCAGGGTGTTCCATACATCCCACCCAAGGTCAGTTATACAGCCGCAAGCGTGCCGATACCGCAGCAATATGCGTCGGGGAATGCGGCGAATGTGGGAGGTAATGCAGGAGGTAATGCTGGAGGGGCTGGCACGAGTGGTTATTCCAGCGGTAGCGCATATGCAAGCAACCCTGCTGGCACAGGCAGTATTTCCGCTGCCCGCAAGCTGACTAAACCCGGCCAGAGCAGCAACGTCAGCCCGGAAGAAGCGTCCCTGCTCAAAGAAATCGACGCCATCAATGAACTCAACCAAAGCCAGGTCACAGTCGAAGTGGCAGGCCGCTCCCGCAGTGGAGAAAAAGGCCTGTCCGCCCTGAATGGCGTAGAACTCCCCATCGAAGCCCAGATCAGCACCCTGGGCCTGGGCCAGTTCGGTTTAAAAATTATCCCCGTGCTGGCTGACGCTGGTACCCTGGCATTGAACGACACCAACATCGCCGGCCAGTATGGCCGCAACGCCATATTGGTAGAACGTGCCAAATACGCCAAAGTCCCGTTCACCACCATCGCCCGCCAGCAAGGCCTCTCCAATGTCGCTACCCTCGATCAGGAAGCCAAAGGCGTCGCCCTCAACCTCAGTTATGAACTGGCAGGCGTACGCGCCGACATCGGCTCCAGCCCCATCGGCTTCCCCGTCCAGAACGTCGTTGGTGGCCTGC
>NZ_JBMPOW010000034.1:0-21928 GCF_049340205.1 Undibacterium sp. Ji49W
TAGATGGTGTTGACGGTTTGCGCTGTGGTCAGGTTGGCATACGTGTCTGCGTATTCTTTCTGAACGGAGAAGCTTTGCGCGATGTCTTTGAGGGACAGGTTGGATGCTGTCCAGTATGCCAGGCCCAGTGGGTCCGCTGGACGGTTGAAATAAGCGATGTAAAGCTTTTGGATGTCTGCAGCGGTATTGGCCATTTAGGTTTCCTGATTTATTGATTTATAAGAATGGGCTTGCTTTGGTTACACAATATTACAAATTTTAGCGTTTGGAGATTATCATGGGCATATCAATTTTCCTGTGACACAAATCACAAATACTCATTCAGTCAACAGACCTGATCAAGAATTTACATCAAGTAAAGACACCATTTGAAATTAACCTACAAGGAAAAGTGAAACTTGTTTCCACAAGGAAAAACAGCCCTGAACTGGTTCAGGGCTGTTTTTCAGATCTGTGAATCAGAGCTGTGATTCAAACTTTTTTGTCGCCACAAAAAATACTGCCGAAAATCCAATTCCATCAATGGATGATTTTCGCCAGGAAATCACGTGCACGGTCAGAACGGGCATTAGTAAAGAATTCATCCTTGGCGCAATCTTCGACTATGAGGCCCTTGTCCATGAAGACAATGCGATTTGCGACTTTCTTGGCAAACCCCATTTCATGCGTCACGACCATCATGGTCATACCTTCCTGCGCCAGACCCACCATGACATCCAGTACTTCATTGATCATTTCAGGATCGAGAGCAGATGTTGGTTCATCAAACAGCATGGCAATCGGGTCCATCGACAACGCACGGGCAATCGCCACACGCTGTTGCTGACCACCGGACAACTGACCAGGAAATTTATCCTTTTGTGCGATCAGACCAACACGGTCCAGGTATTTGAGACCACGTTCAGTTGCTTCTTCTTCTGAACGCCCCAGCACCTTGACCTGGCCTATAGTCAGATTTTGACGAATGGACAGGTGCGGGAACAGTTCAAAGTTCTGGAACACCATACCAATACGTGCACGTAATTTGGAAAGATTGGTTTTCGGGTCGCCGACAGATACGCCTTCCACCGTGATTTCGCCTTTCTGGAACGGCTCCAGACCATTGACGGTCTTGATCAGGGTCGATTTACCCGAACCTGACGGGCCACACACCACCACCACTTCACCTTTGGATACTTCGGTGGTGCAATCCGTCAATACTTGAAACTGTCCATACCATTTGCTGACATTACTTAATTTAATCATTTGAATTCTCCAGGATACTTTTTAGCTTTCTTATCGCTTCAATCTGTCACCAAATGCGGTCAGCGAATAATCGCTATCTTTTGGTTCAGTTTCTTGACCAGTGTCGACAACGCGAAGCAGGTGATGAAATACACCACACCGACGAACAGGTTGATTTCAACCGGACGGCCATTATTATTCGCAACCACGGTCGCAGAGCCGACAAAATCCTTGATCGACAATACGGATACGAGCGACACGTCCTGGTACAAAACGATGGTCTGCGTCAAAAGAACCGGCAACATATTTCTGAACGCCTGTGGCAAGACAATATGCCGCATGGTCTGGAAATAATTCATCCCCATGGCATTACCGGCCCATACCTGGCCACGTGGAATGGACTGGATACCCGAACGCATGATTTCGCAATAGTAAGCTGCTTCAAACATGACGAAAGTGATCAGGCAGGACATTAAAGGTCCAACCTTGACCGGCTCAGGAGAACCGATAATCCACGCACCAATATACGGCACCAGAAAGTAAAACCAGAATATCACCAACAACAGAGGAACTGAACGCACCAAGTTCACATAACCAGAAGCGGCAAGAGAAACAAAGCGATTACTGGACAAACGCATCATCGCCAGCAAGGTGCCAAGAATGATACCGCCGACCATGGCCAATACCGTCAGTTCAAGCGTGAACAGCAGGCCTTCGGTGATCAGATTCCACCAGGTGCGCTGGATAACTTCGAAGTCAAAATTACTAAACATCTTAACGTCCTCCCTTTGCAGCACCGCCAGTAATGAAGCCTGGCACAGCCAGTTTGCGCTCAAGGAAATTTGACAGCATGATCGCAGCGACAGAGACGAACAGATAAATCAGCGTCGCAGCTGTAAATGCTTCAAATGTTTTATAGGTAAATTCATTCATCGAGCGTGTACGTGACATCAATTCAAGCACGGTGATTGTGGATGCGACCGAACTGTTTTTGATAATCGCCGCAACTTCATTCGTCAATGAAGGCGTAATGATGCGGAAGGCCATAGGCAGCAAGACATATCTATACGTCTGGATTTGAGTCAAACCCAATGCCGTACCGGCCATTTTTTGCCCGCGTGGCAAGGCATTGATACCTGTCGACACCTGAACAGCCACACGCGCCGAGGTAAATAAGCCAAGACTGATGACGGCGGTGTAAAACGACACATTCGGTAAATTCTTCATCCACATACCCAGGGCATCGGGTACCAGTTCTGGTATGACAAAATACCAGATGAACATTTGCACCAATAAGGGAATGTTGCGAAACAGCTCGATATATCCGTTCGATAAACGGACCAGCCATTTGTTTTGCGTTGTACGCATAGTACCGATGATCGAGCCCAAGACCAGGGCAATGATCCACGCCAGCATGGCCAGCGCCAACGTCACTTTGACACCCCAGATCAGGGTATCAAAATACGTGCCGCCGCCGTCAAGCGCATCCTCCCAATAAATATTCCAATTCCATTGATAATTCATGTTATCTCCCCAAAGCTTCGTTCGTCACCCAGTATCGATGACGGACCTTGCAAAATAAAACGGGAGGAGACTCTCCCCCCGTTTTGATCTGCCCTATTTCTTATAGCCCTGCTGCTGTTTTATTTTTTCTTTTTCAGCACAGCTTTTTGCGCTTCTGGCACAGCTGCATACGCAGATGGTTCGCCCGAATCTGTTGGCTTCGCCACCACTGCCTTGAGTTGTTCAGACATAGGTATGTTCAGATTGATACCTTTTGGTGGAATTGGTTGCTGAAACCATTTGTAGTAAATACGGTTCACATCGCCAGAAGTCAGCACATTGCTGATCGCTGTATCAACTGCTTTCTTGAATGCAGCATCGTCTTTGCGCATCATGATGCCGTATGGCTCAACCGACAGGGCTTCTTTGCTGATTTCATAGTCAGTTGGTGCCTTGGAATTGGCAGCCAGGGATGCCAACAGGATGTCATCCATGACGAAAGCAACGGCACGGCCAGTTTCTACCATCAGGAAGGCTTCAGCATGATCTTTGGCTGGCAGAATATTCATGCCCAGGTTCTGGTCAACATTCAGTGTCGTCAATTGCTTCAGGTTGGATGTACCGGAAGTGGAAACGACTGTTTTGCCTTTCAGATCTGCCAGAACTTTGATACCCGACGATTTTTTGGACAGAATACGATTTGCGGTCACAAACGTGGTTGGCGCAAACGATACCTGTTTCTGACGCTCAACGTTGTTGGTGGTGGAGCCACATTCCAGATCGATGGTACCGTTAGCCATCAGGGGAATACGGGTCGCAGAAGTAACGGGATTCATTTTGACGCTCAACGCACCCAGACCCAATTGTTTCTGAATTGAAGTCACGACCTTCAGACACAGATCGATGGAATAACCTTGATAAGACTGTTTGTCGTCGAGGTAAGAGAATGGAATGGAAGAATCACGTACACCAATGGTAATGGTGCCTGTGTCCTTGATTTTTTTCAGGGTTCCGGTTTCTTGCGCCTGTGCAGCACCAGCGATCAAACCTGCACCAATCAACGCACCCAACAATTTCGAAAATTTCATACTGTCTCCAGAAAGTTAAATCAAAAAATTCATCGCTTTGAGTTTAACAAAACCCTCAGCTTACTTGCCGCTTTTTTTACCCGACTTAATACGTAATACTACTTATTCGACTTCTGCAAAAACGAAGCTGTCTTGCTCTCCGTTATTCTTTTTTTCATACCCCTGACAAATTACATCCAGGCATGTTCCAGAATCTTAATCTGCCACCTTGTCTGAAGGGAAACGTATGTTATCCCGCAACAAAAAGCCCATAGGCATATTCAAATTTGCCCCTTTTGGGGGCACAGGTTTGCGAAACCACTTGTCATACAGCTTATTGATTTCACCGTCGTTCATCAAACGTGCCATTTCACGGTCGACCAAAGACTTGAATGCGGGATCATCCTTGCGCAACATGACTGCGTACGGTTCGGTGGACAGCGGGTCGCCCACCACTACAAATTTGGCCGGGTCTTTGGTATTGGCCCGCAATCCATACAGCAATACATCATCCATGGTGAAAGCATCGGCCTGCTGGTTTTCCACCATGCCGAAGGACTCGTTGTGGTCGTTGCCTTCCAGCAGCTTCAAACCCAGTCCACGCACCTTGTCGCGGTCATTCAGCAACTTGACCGTGGTAGTCCCCTTGGTCGTCACGACTTTTTTATCTTTCAGGTCAGTCCAGTTCTTGATACCGGAATCTGCTCTGACTACCATGCGCGCCGTCGCAAAGAAGTGCGGGATAGTGAAGCTGACCTGTTTGCGACGTTCGGCATTATTGGTAGTAGAACCACATTCCAGGTCCGCCTTGCCATCAACAATAGCAGGGATGCGGGTGCTGGGTGTGACTGCCAGATACACCACGTTCAGCTGCGGCAACTTCAATTCCTTCTTTATGGCATCTACCAGCTTCAGACAGATATCCAGTGAATAGCCTACCGGCTTTTTATCGTCGTTATAGTAAGAAAACGGAAAAGACGCTTCACGGTGAGCAATCGTCACTGTTTGCGTCTCTTTGATATGCGTCAGGGTGTCCGCAGCCGATGAAAGCGTGGAGCACAAAGCCAGTGCACAAGGCAAACTGGCCCTCACTACCCAATTTAAAACTTTCATACAAACCCCTTTAAGCTCAAGTCAGGATGGTAATGATAAAGATCAATGTACTTCAACAGAAAATTTCACAATCAACAAAATATTATTCGGTATTTTTTGCAATTAACACTTGCTCAAACATTCAGATATGCATGCAAATATTGTTCCACCGGAACTTCCACTAGCCTCTTTTTGCATTCGCAAGAGAATATTCGTGCAAAGTGACGGCATCATGATGAAAGTGATTGTGGTAAACACGTATTAAACACTCCCACGTTTCCCGTCACTCCATCTACACGCAGTCTTGCACCCGTACAAACACTTGCACAAACACCTGCGCTGATACCTGCAATCACAGCTAAAAAATCCGGTCCCAGAAACGACAATATCCACCACCTATATAGCATAGGTGATGGATAGTTTTTTACAATTTCTGCTTACGGGTAAAGGCCACGAACTTCACGTGCCTGTAGTACCCGGGAACATCCGATAATAAATGCTGCTGTACGCAATGATACTTTCTTGTCTTCCGTTACCTGCCAGACCGAGTTGAAGGCTTCCTTCATGATGCGGGTCAGACGCTGGTTGATCTCATCTTCTGTCCAGAAATAGCTGGAGAAGTCCTGCACCCATTCAAAATACGATACGGTTACGCCACCGGCATTGGCAATCACGTCTGGCACCACCAATACGCCTTTGTCGCGCAGGATGTCATCCGCTTCTGGTGTAGTTGGACCATTCGCGCCTTCGAGAATGATCTTGGCGCGAATCTGGTCAGCATTCTTGACCGTGATTTGCTGCTCCAGCGCTGCCGGGATCATGATGTCGCAATTGACTGCCCAGAATTCTTCATTTGGCAACACCGCTTCTATGCCTTCAAAACCGGCCACGCTACCTTTAGCAGCAACATGCTCCAGCAGTTTGCTCACATCCAGGCCGTTCGAATGGAAAATCGTGCCACCATGATCTTGCACTGCAACGATTTTGGCGCCAGCTTCAGCAAACAGGCGTGCTGCAATACCACCAACATTACCAAAACCTTGCACGGCAATTTTTGCACCAGCAATGCTCATGCCGCGTTTGGCAGCGGCTTCGCTGCCGACAACAAATACGCCACGGCCGGTTGCTTCACGACGGCCCAGGCTACCGCCCAGGGAAATAGGTTTGCCCGTCACCACGCCAGTGGCGGTGCGGCCTTCATTCATGGAATAGGTATCCATCATCCACGCCATGGTTTGCTCATTGGTGTTGACGTCCGGTGCCGGGATATCCTTGTCCGGGCCGATGATGATGCCAATTTCAGACGTATAGCGACGTGTCATGCGCATCAGTTCGCCGCGTGACAGGGTTTTAGGATCAACGCGGATACCGCCCTTGGCACCGCCGTAAGGTACGTTCACGGCAGAGTTCTTGATCGTCATCCAGGCAGACAGCGCCATGACTTCTGACAGCGTCACATCCTGATGGAAACGCACGCCACCCTTACCTGGACCACGGGACGTATTGTGCTGTACACGATAGCCTTCAAAGTGGGAAATCGAACCGTCATCACGCTCGATAGGCACATCCACGATCAGGATGCGCTTCGGACGTTTCAGGGTTTCCACCCAACGGGACAGGTGTCCCAGGTAAGGTGTGACGCGATCAATTTGCTCAAGGTAAACTGACCAAGGACCGGTCTCAGTCGGGGTAAGATAAGACGGTATCTGGTGCTGGGTGGACATGGTATGGCCTCTTGAAATGGTTGAACTGGTTTTGCAAATCTTTTCATTCAGGCCAGTCATTCACCGGCACTGAAAGCAGACGCATCATAGTCTTTTCACTCTGAAATCAGCCAATGCTTTGTTTGCATGTATCTATGCATGAAATGCATAACAATGAAACTTCGGTATGTTATACCCCGCACGTCATCCCTTTCTTACTTTTCTTTTTTTCACAATTCTTCACAAATTCTGACAACATCAGGTTTCACCATCAGCACGTCTCCGGCTTTTGCCTTGCTTGCCATTCGCTATCTTTTCACTGACCTGCAACTGCTCCAGATAATCCCACAAACGTGACACGATGAGTTTGCCTGGTCTTTGCAATGAGGGCCGTTCGCGGTACAGGCGAATTTCCATATTCACTTCCCATGCACCGCTGCCATCATCTGCACGTGCCAACTGCTTTTGTTTGACTTCACGCGTGACTGCTGACTCTGGTAAAAACGCTACGCCACGGCCCTCGAGTGCCATCATCTTCAAGCCTTCTGCCATATCGGTTTCATAGCATTTTTCAAGATGCAAAGGCTGTCTCGTGTCATTCAGAATCAGATCAACCATGCGCCCGAGGTAGGCGTTATTGGCATACGCCAGAAACGGCAATGGTGACCGCGCTGTACCCGGCAACAGCAACTCCGGCACACCGTGTTTGTCACAGCGGATATAAGCCCGCAGGGCCTCGGTTCCCATGCTGATCATGTCGTATTGACTGCTGTCGAGCAGCAAGGGCTGGCGCGGGTGGTGGTAGCACAGCAGCAGGTCGCAGCCGCCCTCGACCAGGGTCATAACGGCATCATGTACATTCAATGCCAGCAGGCGGCTGTTAATTTCACCAAATGCCGCTTCCAGCCCGGTCAACCAGCGTGGCACATAGGTCAGTGACAAGGTATGTGGTACGGCAAAATCCACTGTTGTTTGTGTGGTCGTGCGTTTGCCGCGCAACAGGGCCCGCGCATTATTGATCTGCCCCAGCATGGCGATGGCCTGCTCATAAAACACTTCACCGGCATGCGTCAGACGGGTGGGGTAGGAAGTGCGGTCTATCAGGTCGCTACCCAGCCAGGCTTCCAGCGATTGTATGCGGCGGGAAAACGCTGGCTGTGTGACATGCCGCAATTCGGCCGAGCGGCTGAAACTATTGGTCTCTGCCAGTGAGACAAAATCTTCCAGCCATTTTGTTTCCATGTTTATGCACTCACCAGTTCAATTTCATCCGCTTCATCATCATCTTCGATCACTTCCGTTTTCTTGCTTTGCTGACGTTGCCACATACGTGCATAGGCACCTTGCAGTTCCAGTAAATGTGCATGGGTGCCACGTTCAACTATACGGCCCTTGTCCATCACCAGTATCTGTTCTGCATCAACGATGGTGGACAGGCGATGTGCGATCACCAGACTGGTACGATTACGGGCAATGTCTTTCAATTGCGCCTGTATCAATTGCTCTGCATGCGAATCCAGCGCCGATGTCGCTTCATCAAAAATCATGATGGATGGATTTTTCAGCAAGGTACGGGCAATCGCAACCCGCTGTTTTTCGCCACCGGATAATTTCAGGCCACGCTCACCCACCATAGTGTCGTATCCATCGGGCAGTGTCTCGATAAATTCATGGATATAAGCGGCCTTGGCAACGGCGATAATGTCTTCTTTGCTGGCGCCGGGCTTGCCATAGGCGATATTGTATTCAATCGTGTCATTGAACAATACAGTGTCTTGCGGCACGATGCCAATCGCAGCCCTGACCGATGCCTGGGTCAGGTCGCGTAAATCCTGCCCATCAATAACAATGCGGCCGGATTGAATATCGTAAAAGCGGAACAAAAGTCGTGAAAGCGTGGATTTGCCAGAGCCGCTGTGACCGACCACCGCCGTGGTCGTGCCGGCAGCGATATTGAAATCCACATCAAATAAAATCTGGCGCTTTTCTTCATAACTGAAATTGACATGGGAAAAGCGGATTTCAGCCCCATTCTTATGCTGTATCTGCAAGGTTTTCGCAGTGCTGGAATCCGCCACCTCGCGGTTCTGGTCCAACAGCGAGAATAGCCTTTCCATATCGGCCAGACTTTGCTTGATCTCCCGGTACAGCACACCCAGAAAATTCAGGGGAATATACAGCTGTATCATAAAGGCATTCACCAGTACCAGATCACCCAGGCTCATGCTGCCGTCAATCACCCCCTGGGTGGCACGCCACAGTATCAGGGTAACCGCCGTTGCGATAATCATGGACTGCCCGGTATTGAGCAGGAACAGGCTGCTTTGTGATTTTACAGCGGCAGTTTCATAACTTTGCAGGCCGACGTCATAACGCTGTGCTTCGTATTCTTCATTGCCGAAATATTTGACTGTCTCATAATTCAACAGGGAATCAATGGCCTTGGTGTGCGCCTTGGAATCAAGCTCATTCATGGTCCGGCGAAAGTGCGTGCGCCATTCCGTCACCGTAATCGTGAAAATGATATAGGTCACCAGTGCCGATGCCGTGATGATGCTGAACCATTTGTCGTAATGTGTACTCAGGTAAATCAGCACCAGGCCAATTTCCAGCAAGGTAGGCACGATGCTGAACAGGGCATAGGAAACCAGCGAAGAAATGGCGCGCGTGCCACGTTCTATGTCACGCGTCACCCCACCGGTTTGCCGGTTCAGGTGGAAACGTAGCGACAAGGCGTGCAGGTGCCGGAACACTTGCAGGGCGATGGTGCGTACCGCTCTTTGGGTCACTTTGGCAAATACGAACTCACGCAATTCGGTGAACAAGGTTGTTGACAAACGCAAGGCGCCGTATGCAATCAGCAAACTGACCGGCAACACCATGACGGCAGCCGGATGTGCGGGACTGATCGTCATGCTGTCCACCAGTTTTTTCAGGATCATGGGTACGCCGACGTTCGCCAGTTTGGCGGCAACCAGAAAAGACAGCGCCAGCAATACACGCCACTTGTAGGCCCATAAATACGGCAGCAGTGTCTTGACGGTGGCCCAGTCGTCGCGCTTACTGTCGCTGGCGGCCGCGGTGGAAGGCGTGGCTGGCAAGCTCGAGCTACGGTTGGTTTCTCTGCGTCGCATGTAGAGGATTCTCGCTTTAATTGTAAAAAATAGTGTCGTGAGTGGAGTTGAATACAGGGCTAAATACAGGGTTGAATACAGGCCGCAAATAGCGCGCACCTTCATGAACAATACGACTATTGAAAATTATAGGGCATAAACGATTTTACTTACGGACCAGAGTGCAGTGGCTGTTGCGGACTTTACCCTGTAGCTGTCGTACAATCTGTATCTGATTATAGACAGGCATATACCGGCATTTTCTGGTGTTTTCCGCCCTACCCCGGTTTTTATCGCGACTTGCACCAGACCAATAAATCTATGAGCTTTCCGTCTCCGCTGATCATTAACCTTGCGCCGACTGGCATGGTACCAGTACGCAGCCAGTCTCCGCACATTCCTTTATCACCAGAAGAAATCATCGCCGACGCTGTGTTGTGCGCGCAGCAAGGTGCGTCCATGTTTCACTTGCATGCACGTGATGCCGATGGTGTTCCGACAGACGATGCTGCCACCTATGAATCCATCATCCGTGGCATACGCGCTTACTCGCCGGAACTGATTATTGTGACCACAACCAGTGGCAGACGTTCGCCCGAAGTGGAAAAACGTGCCAGCAGCCTGCGATTGAGCGACAGTTTGCGCCCGGACATGGCCAGCCTGACGCTGGGTTCCATGAATTTTTCGCGGCAAGCCAGCCTGAATGCCCCTGACACCATCGTGCAACTGGCCGGCATCATGCAAGAGCTGGGCATCAAGCCAGAACTGGAAGTATTCGACCTTGGCATGGTCAATTTTGCCAAAGTGCTCATAGACAAAGGCTTGCTGAAACCACCTTATTACTTCAATATCATTTTAGGTAATCCTGCCACCGCACAGGCAAAACTGCTGCACCTGGCCGCCATCGTCGGTGACTTGCCGCCCGACTCCATCTGGTCGCTGGGTGGCATAGGTCGTTATCAAACTACGGCAAACGGCCTGGGTGTGGTGATGGCGCATGGTGTCAGAACTGGCCTGGAAGACAATTTGTGGCTGGATGACGAACGGACCACACTCGCCACAAACGCGCAACTGGTGGCCAGAGTAGCAGCCCAGGCAAAGGCATTGGGTCGGCCCATCGCTACGGCCCCCACCGTCAGGACTATGCTGGGGCTGGCAAGCAGTACTTCACCGAAAGACATCGCATGAGCGGACAACAACTGGTCATTTTCGGTTCCAGCAATATCCTGTCCGATCTGTTTGACTGTGCACTGGCTAACGGGCTGATCGTATCAAAAATTGTTTTGCATACGCCAGAACCACCGGGTGAACGCGATATCGCCCTGCATGAGCGCATCCAGCAATGGGGGCAACATGGACCTGTGCCTGAAATCCTGGATCTGGCTGATTTCACGCCTGGTGAAAACGAACTGTATCTGCTGGGCCCGACCACACCCACCCGTGCCGTGCTGGAAGAACAACTGAACCAGCGCTTCAAACTGCAATTCCACACCCTGATACATCCGCGTGCCTATGTGTCACCGCTGGCCAAGCTGGCACCTGGTGTCTTTGTGGGTGCCAACAGTGTAATCGGGCCCGGTGCCGTGCTGGGTCGTCACGTGTTTATCAACCGTGGCGTGACCATTGGTCACGACACACATATCGGTGCATTTTCACGCGTGCAGCCAGGCAGTAATGTTGGCGGGCTGTCGCGCATAGGGCATAGCGTGACGATAGCAATCGGGGCCACACTGCTGGAACGGCTGGTCATCGGTGACCACGCCTTTATCGGTGCCGGTGCCGTGGTTATCAGCGATATTGATGCCGGTGCGCTGATGTTGGGTATACCCGCCAAATTCAAGAAGTCTGTGCTGCCATCCTGATCTGAAAACGCTGCAAGGCCAGCTCGCAGGCTATTTTCAAACCAGGTGCAGCGCGTGCCAGATCCAGATGCTGATGAAAGTGCTCTTGCATTGCCAACCCCACCGATTTCCTGATGTCTGGCTGGCTCAGCCACAATTGCAAGGTCTGGAAATACCCGGCCATACTTGTCATCGCAGCGCGACCAAGCTTGTCACCACCGTCCGATCCCTGCATGCTGAGTGCTGGCAAGCCCAGCGACATGGCTTCTGCCACGGCAAAGCCGCCACCCAGCATGGGCGGGTTGATATATATATCACTGCAAGTCATGTATTTGAGCGCATCGCTACAAAATGCGATGCATCTGACCTGCCCTGTTTTGGCAGACTGCAAGGCGGTTGGCATGGCACCATTGCCACCAACGATGAGCCACACCGTATCCGGAAATGCGGCCAGAATGGCAAGCATGGATGCCGCCCATTCGCCGGTGATCCTGGCTTCACTTTCACTGACCAGGGTAAGTAGCACTGACTGATTTTTTGCCAGTCCCAGCGTTGCACGCTCTAACTGTTCTGGCACGTCTGGCTGATGTAGACGGTAAGGATGATAATGCGCCTGGCTGGGTGGAAAAGCCTTACCCCACTGCGCGGTGACTGTGGCATGCAAGTCCTGCTGTGCGGTCAGCCAGACATCCGCAGGCAACATCGGCGATAGGGAATTGATGCCCAGACTTAACACGGGACGGACCGGATAAAGTGCGGCCGCCAGGCCAGAATACAGGCCGATCGACATCACCAGATCCGGATCAAACTGTGCCATCTGATGCAGCAGACTTTTCCATCTCTGCATCATGGAAAAACGCACATCACCAGTCACAAACTGACCACCCTGCCCCAGATAACGTTCCCAACCTGCTGTGACAAATTCAGGGTCGGACATAAAGGAATGGCTACCCAGAAAATGCTTGAAATCCGGCCCCAGCATTTCCTGTGCAGAAAACAAAGCGACCTCATAACCGTTTTGTCGCAGGCTGTCTGCCTGCTGCAATGCCATGAGTGTGGGCGGATGTTTGATATTCGTCAGCAAGGGTGCGATCAGTGCCACCTTGCGGATGTCTGTAAGCGGACGGTCTTTCAATACCTGTGCAGGTTGCAAAGTCTGCCATATGCATTGATTCAGCAACGCAGTAATCTGCGGCAATGCGAGTTCTAGCAAGCGCAGGCGGAACGCGTCACGCCCCGGTGTGTCGAGCAACACTCTTTGCCAGCTGTTTTGTAAAAATGTAATCAGGCGATCGGTGTCAAGCGGCTGTAAAGTCAATATGATTTGGCCAGCCTGCTGTAAATATTCCGGCCTGCCTGTCAACATATCCAGAAAGGTGGCGCGATAAAAACCTGCCAAGCCATTGCCTTCAACATTCAGTAATAAAAATTGCTCCAGTTGCAGCGACAGTGCGGGATGCGCCTGACGTCGCAAGATCTGTATCATCTGATGCCAGCAATGACTGGCCGTCGGATTCGCGACTGTGCGGCGAACCACATCATCGAGTAACAGCAATTCTTCCTGTTTCACATCCATCAGGCGTTCATCCCTTATGCATTATCGGTTATTAAAGCGACTGCCACATTGACATCCGGCGCAGTTTTCAAGATGCACAATTTTGGCACTTTTTATGGCGTCATTTAAAAAAAATGCTGTTTTACTGTCTTTTTTGTATGTGGCTGGCCTGCCAGACCTTTTTATCAACAAGAATTCCCGCAATAGATGTGTCAACAATGCTTAAAAATGGAAAACAAAGAGCGATATATCAGCAAACAAACATCTGGCAAGCCACTTGCTTTGCTCAGACTGTGTGAAAATTGGTTTAAGATTTGACACCAATCAATCGCGATCTCATTACTCTTACTTTTCAGGCAAAAAACATGACAGAACATACTCAATCGGGACTTCCCTCCCATATGCCGACCCTGCGGGTCATGCCCATGCCCGCCGACGCGAATGTGCATGGTGACGTTTTTGGTGGCTGGATCATGTCCCAAGTCGATATTGCCGGTGCCATTCCTGCTGCCCGCCGTGCGAATGGCCGGGTTGCCACGATTGCGGTGAATTCCTTCCTGTTCAAACAACCTGTATTTGTCGGCGACCTATTGTCCTTCTATGCCGAAGTGGTCAAAGTCGGTAATACCTCGATTACCGTCTCAGTGGAAGTGTACGCAGAACGTAACCGTCTGCAAGCCAGCACCGTCAAGGTGACGGAAGCCACGCTCACTTATGTCGCGACCGGGAATGACAGGAAACCACGGCAAATTCCTCCACTGGAAGATATTGCCAAGGCAGGTTGATTGTTCATGAAGCTGTCACGCCGTCTGTTTTTACAGCAATCCTTACAATTCACTACCCTGGCTGCAATGGCACAGGCATTTCCCAGCTTTGCTGCCGAACGCAGCACGGCATATCCGTTCAGCCTGGGTGTCGCTTCCGGCTCACCGCGCGCAGACAGCGTGGTCTTGTGGACCCGGCTGCTGCCCGATCCGCTGAACGCGCAGGCGCTGCCAGCCATCGTCTATAAGCTGCGCTGGGAAATTGCTGAAGATGATAATTTCCGTCGCATCGTCAATAAAGGTGAGGCACACGCCCTGCCGGAGCTTGGGCATAGCGTACACGTCGATGCCACGGGCTTGCAGCCGGATCGCTGGTACTGGTACCGCTTTATGCTGGGCGATGCAGTCAGCCCGGTGGCACGCACCCGCACGGCACCGGCGCTGGATGCAGTGGTCAGTAACCTGCGCCTGGCAGTCGCCTCCTGCCAGCACTGGGAATTTGGTGAATATGCAGCGCACCGTCATATTGCGGCCGCCAATCCTGACCTGATTGCCTTTCTGGGGGATTATATTTATGAATGGGGCCCGTATGACACACGCCACCCAGGCAAGCCGCGCAAACGCGAGCAAGAGAGTTTCACACTGGCAGATTATCGCAGTCGTTATGCCCAGTATAAAACCGATCCGCAATTGCAGGCGGCACACCATGTTGCACCCTGGATAGTCACCTGGGATGATCACGAAGTCAGCAATGACTATGGCAATGACCGCGATGAACGACTGGATGTGAATTTCCTTTTACGCCGTGCGGCAGCCTATCAGGCTTTTTATGAACACATGCCGGTACGCCTGCATGCATCGGTCAGTGAAGCCGAGCGTTTCAGCAATATGCGCATCTATGACCGTTATGACTGGGGCCGGCTGGCACGCTTTCATGTCCTCGATGACCGGCAATACCGTTCACACCACGCCTGCCCCAAGCCAGGCCGGGGCGGTTCCAATTCGGTGTCGAATGCAGAGTGTAGCGAGCGCATGGACCCCAGTCGCACCATGCTGGGCCAGGAACAGGAAAAATGGCTGGGTCGCGGTTTCGCCAGCTCCACTGCCAAGTGGAATATCCTGACGCAGCAAACGCTGGTGGCGCAATCGAGTCAGACTGCTGTCACGCAAGAGGGCGACGGTAAATTCTGGACCGATGGCTGGGACGGTTACCCGGTCGCCCGCCAGCGCCTGTTTGAGGATATCCAGAAACACAAGCCAGCCAATCCGGTGGTCATTTCTGGTGATGTGCACACATTTTATGCTGCCAATCTGAAGCGCGATTTTTACACCAGATCATCCCCATCCAATCCCATATTGGCAACCGAATTCTGTGGTACTTCCGTGACGTCCAGTTCTCGTCCGCAAGAACGTACGGATCAGTATGTGGCACAAAATCCGCACATCAAATATGGCCGTAGCGACAAGCGAGGTTTCATGCTGATGGAAATTTCACAAACCAGGATGCTCACACATTTTCTTGGTCTGGACGATGTGGCCAAAGCCGATTCAGGCATTGCTACCCTCAGCAGCTTTATTGTGGATGATGGCAGGACGGGTCTCAGCTTCGCCTGAAGTTTCAGAACTCAGGCATCTGTTTTTGCAGAACCCTGAAATACAAAAAGGAAGGCCCTTGAATAGCGGCCTTCCTTTTTTCACACGCGCGGGTAAGTATCCGCGCCATCTGTCTTGTTTGCTTACGCCTTTTTCTCGTCCCGCAGTTCACGTCGCAAGATTTTGCCGACATTGGTTTTTGGCAAATCCATACGGAACTCGATGTACTTAGGTTTTTTGTACGCAGTAAACTGTTCCTTGCAATAATCCATAAGCTGATCAACCGTCAGTGATGGATCCTTGCGAACCACGAACAGTTTGACCGCCTCACCTGAATTGGCATCAGGTACACCAATACACGCGCATTCAAGCACGCCCGGATGCATGACTATGACTTCTTCAATTTCATTCGGATACACATTGAAACCGGAGACCAGTATCATGTCTTTCTTGCGATCGACGATCTTGGTATAACCCGTTTCATCCATCTTGCCTATGTCACCCGTTTTAAAGAAACCGTCCGCTGTCATGACCTTGGCAGTTTCGTCTGGACGATTCCAGTAGCCCACCATCACTTGCGGCCCGCGTATGGCGATTTCACCTGCGGTGCCCAAAGGTACCGGGTTGCCGTCGTCGTCCAGTATAGCGATTTCAGTGGAGGGAATAGGCAGGCCTATGGTGCCGGAAAAATCCTTGGTGTCGGCTGGATTGGCGGTTGCTACCGGTGAAGTTTCAGACAAACCATAGCCTTCAGCAATGGCACAGCCCGTTACCTTCAGCCATTTGTCGGCAACGGCTTTTTGCACGGCCATACCGCCACCGCTGCAAATTTCGTAACCGGAAAAATCCAGCGTCGCAAATTCTGCATTATTCAATAAACCGTTATACAAGGTATTCACTGCCGGGAAAATATTAACCTTGTAATTACGCAGCTCCTTGATGAAGCCAGGGATATCACGCGGATTAGGAATCAACAGATTCATCGCACCTATGCGTGTACCCAGCAGGCTGCATACGGTCAGGGCGAAGATGTGATACAGCGGCAAAGCACAGACGATCACTTTCTGTTCATCTGTATGACCGGTCATACTGGGTGACAGCCAGGCGTCATTTTGCAAGACATTGGCGACCACATTCTTATGTGACAGTGTCGCGCCCTTGGATACGCCGGTAGTACCACCGGTGTATTGCAGGAAGGCGATATCGTCATGGGTGCTGGCCACCGGTGTAAAGTTCAGACGTTCAGCTTCTGATGTCATCTGATTAAAACGTATCGCTAACGGCAGGGAAAATGCAGGCACCATTTTCTTGACATGGCGTACCACGAAATTGACGATCATGCCTTTCAGGCCGCCCAGCATGTCACCCATGCTGGCAACAACAATGTGTTTGACTGCGGTCTTGCTTAATACATGTTCGAGCGTGGTGGCAAAATTTTCCAGAATGAAGATGGCTTCGGCACCAGAATCTTTCAACTGATGTTCCAGTTCACGCGGTGTGTAGAGAGGATTGACGTTAACCACGGTATAGCCTGCACGCAATACAGCAGCCATGACGACGGGATATTGCAAGACATTCGGCATCATGATGGCAACACGCGCACCTTTTTTCAGGCCCTTGCTTTGCAACCATGCGCCCACTTTTTTGGACAGGGTGTCAAGTTCGCCGTAAGTCATGCGTTTGCCCATGCAGGCATAGGCATCACGTGTTGCAAATTTCTGGAAGGCTTCTTCCAGCATCTGCACCAGTGACTGGTACTGGTTCACATCAATTTCCGCCGGTACACCTGCCGGGTAGGATTTCAGCCAAAATTTATCCATATTTTCCTCGTCTCTGATGATTGTTGTTGTATTGGTGTCCCAAGGCCCGGCCTTCGCATCGCACTTGTGAAAGCGCTGCAGCACAGGCAAACAGGGCATTGCCGGAATTTGATTCCAGTTCTCGCTTGATGCTATCGGCTAAGCTCGGGCATGGCAAGTGTTTTAGGCAAGACCTGAAAACATACTCTAGGAATATGTCGCATTGCACCAATTTTCCCGCACGCAATTTAGCCCGTTTTTGATGCAGGACAAAGACAAATGAACAGATGCATCCACTGGAAACATTCAAAAATACAGCATGCAATATTTTAGCTGTTGGCGTCGTTCAGTCAGGCGCACTTCTCCACTTCGACCAGCGTGTCGTAAAAAGTAGGGCCACCACCCATGTCGGTGAGACGTTGATTCGTCACTTCATTGGCATTCTTGTGATCGCTGGCCAATTTTTTCCACCAGATGGACAAACCAACTACCAGGCCCGGCCTGGCTTTGTCCGTAACGCGTGCCACTGCCTCGAAACTGCCACGGTCATTGAATATCCGCAAGCGATCACCCTGAGCAATATGGCGTTGCGCCGCATCCTGGGGATGTATATCCAGATGCGGCTGCCCTTCGGTATCACGCAGGCTTTGCACGTTGACGAAAGTCGAATTCAGGAAGTTCCTTGCCGGTGGTGAAATCATCGCCAGCGGAAAACGTGCCGCCAGTTCCGGATTGCTGGCCAGGGACTCATACGGCGCAATGTAGGCAGGCAAAGGATCCAGCCCCGCTGCCGCCATGCTGGCGCTATAAAATTCGCACTTGCCAGACGGTGTGCCAAAGCCGCCATTGGCAAACGGTGCGTCTGCCACTTTCAGTTTCGACCAACCGGTCTTCTTCAATGACGTCCAGTCAAAATGCACGGCATGTGCATGCTGTTTATTGAAGGCCTGGGCGGCAATTTCATCATCGGTCTCGCTGAAGCAATCTTCAGTCAGGTTCATCGCCTTAGCCAGCAAACGGAAAATTTCGGTATTCGGTTTGGCTTCGCCCAGGGGTGCAATCGCTGCATTGTTTGCCATCATGTACAGGTGACCGTAAGTGCTGTGTATGTCTACGTGTTCCAGCTGTGTGGTGGCTGGCAACAGGATGTCGGCATAGTCCGCCGTGTCTGTCTGAAAATGCTCAAGCACGACGGTGAACAGGTCCTCACGCGCAAATGCCTGCATGACCTTGCCCGATTCTGGTGCAACAGCCACAGGGTTGGAGTTATACACGATCACGGCCTCGACTTTGGGACCAAAGTCCGCCGATGTTTCACGCAATAAATCATCCCCTATGGTGCTCATGTTAATGGTACGACGTAGCAAATCGACAGGGAATAAATCTGGCCTATGCAAAACTGCCGTATTTTTTGGAAATGCATCCGACAAGGACAGTTGCGCACCGCCGGCAGCATGGCGCCAGGCACCGGTCAGCGCTGGCAGACAGCAGATATTCCTGACTGCCATGCCACCGCCATGTACCCTTTGCACGCCATAGTTCATGCGTATCATGCTGGCTTCGCCGCGCTGACCACATTCTCCATAGTCGCGGGCCAGTTGTATGACTTCTTCTGCGGTAATGCCGCAGGTAGCAGCAGTGCGCTCTGGCGTCCATTCGGCAGCGCGCTCACGCAGTTGTTCAAAACCCAGGGTATGGTCATTGATATAGGCGTGATCCAGCAAATCTTCTTTGATCAGCACGTGCATGAGACCCAGTGCCAATGCTGAATCCGTTCCGGGCAACAAAGCGATATGCTGATGGCATTTCTCGGCAGTCAAAGAACGGTAAGGATCAATCGCAATCAGCCTGGCACCCTTGCGCTTGGCTTCCCGCACACGCATCCAGAAATGCAGATTGGATGCAATCGGATTGCCACCCCAGATCACTATCAGTCTGGCATTTTGTGTCTGTTCAATATCGGTACCCATACGTGTACCAAGTGTATATTTGTAGCCTGTGCCACCCGCTGTGGCGCAGATCGTGCGATCCAGAAAAGATGCACCCAGCCTGTGAAAAAAACGTTGCGCCATACTTTCGCCCTGCACCAGACCCATGGTACCGGCGTAGCTATAAGGCAGGATGGCCAGTGGTTTGCTGGCGGCCAGCGGCTGCAGCTTGCCTGCAATAATCGCAACGGCTTCATCCCAACTAATGCGGGCGAACTTGCCTTCCCCTTTTTTGCCTATGCGTTTTTGCGGATACAGCAAACGGTCAGGGTGATAAGTGCGCTCGGTATAGCGTGACACCTTGGTGCACAGCACGCCGGCAGTTGTAGGGTGCTCAGGATCACCCTTGACGGCAGTGGCAACACCATCTTCAACGGTAACGTGCAAAGCACAGGTGTCGGGACAATCATGCGGGCATACGGCCCTGACGATATTGCTGCTCATATTCATTCCTGTTCGAACGGTTTTTCTTTATCTTGCGGTGATACTTACCTGAGCTTGTATCCTAGTCCAATCAGCGCCATCGCAAAGGATACAAAACCGGTGTTTTTTGCGCTATCAGTACACACTGAATGATCACTGGGTATTCATTTAATCCGGTAACACATCCGGCTGTTCACCAAGTCGCTTGCCGGGATTACGCTCTTCCAGTGCAAGCAAAGCGGCAGAGTGATCGGCATGTGGATGGGTAGGCAACAAACTGCGATATACCTCGCTGACCATACTGGTAACAGGCAGACTGATGCCTGCATCCTGCGCCGCCAGCAAAATATTTTCCATATCCTTGGCCTGGCTTTTGACCTGACCACCAGGCATGAAAGTACGGTCCAGCATACGTTGCCCATGCACTTCCAGTATCCGGCTTTCAGCAAAACCACCACGCAAAGCCTGGCGTACTGCGGCCGGATCGGCACCACCGGCCTGTGCCAGCAACAAGGCTTCTGCCACGATATTGATGGTGCCACCGACAATCAACTGGTTACACAATTTTGCCAGTTGCCCGGTACCTGGCCCACCTACTCGGAAAGGCTTACCCATTGTAGCGAGGATAGCTTCCACCTGCTGATAGACCGCCATTTCGGCCCCAGCCATAATCGCCAGCGTGCCTGCTTCCGCGCCAATGACACCGCCCGACACGGGTGCATCTATAAATTGATGCCCATGTGCCTGCAATTGCGCATACATCGCCAACGCCTGGGCCTGCTGTATCGAACTCATGTCTATCACGATACTGCCTGCCGGCAATGCGGGCAAAATACTCTGCACCACTTCGGCAACCGCATTACCATCTTCCAGCATGGTAATGATGACACCGCCACCTGATTGCTGTACGGCTTCCGGCGCCGTGGCAGCCACTTTGGCGCCATGCTGTTCCAAGGTGACAGCCTTGGCGTAAGTCCGGTTCCACACCGTGACAGAGTAGCCTGCGGCCAACAATCGCCTCGCCATAGGCTTGCCCATCAATCCTGTTCCCAGAAAGACAATACGTGTTTTGGCCGATGATTTCACCTTGGTTTCCTCTACTTTTTTCGTGTATCTGCATTGTAATCGCAGCATCCAGAGAACATGTTGCCAGACATTGCTACAATAGCGATTCTGATGTTTGTCTGATTTTGTATTTTTACCTGAAAGCCAATTATATGCGCCTGCGTATTACTTCATTATTCGCCATCGCAGTGACTGCTGTGTGTGCCAGCTCTTCTGTATTTGCCCTGGATTCAGCCTCACTCGAATTCGCGACCGGCAACAAAACCAAAATGTTACGCGCTGGCCTGCAATCCAACTGGGACAATCAGTGGTTTTCGTCCAACGGCACTCACATTGGCGGCTATTGGGACGCGACCCTGGCGCAATGGCAGGGCAACAGCTTTCAAGGCAAGAGCGGAGCGACACAAAATCTGACCGATATCGGCATCACCCCGGTATTTCGCTTTCAAAATGACAGCAAAAAAGGGTTTTATGGCGAAGTCGGCATAGGCCTGCACATGCTGTCTGAAATCTATGACAACAATAGCCGCCATTTCTCCACCAATTTTCAGTTTGGTGACCATATCGGCGTTGGTTACGTGACCAAAGACGGCTGGGATTTGGGCTTCAAGATCCAGCATTATTCAAATGGCGGTGTCAAACACCCTAATCCAGGTGTGAATTTTGCGGTGTTGAAGGCCGGGTACGCGTTTTAAGGTCTTTACCTCAGTCGCATTGAAATAAAAAAGGAGCTTCGGCTCCTTTTTTTGCCTATCTGATTGGTGACCCAAGACCGTTAACCACAGAGACACATAGACACAGAGAAATGAAAGAGGATCTGGCAGTGTGAAGCAGCCCCTCATCAGCACAGAAACTCGGTTACAAAGGAGTTAGCCTTAAATTCGTCGCTCCAGCGCAGGCTGGAGCCTGGTGGCGTTGATTGAAGCGCCGTGCGGTGTGATCAGGATACGCTTGAGCGCCAGGAGAGCGGTGCGCGCAGCGCACCCTACGCAGTGAAGAAGCGCTACGTTCTTGAAGTTGTTTTACGCGGTGATATTCCGTCCGCGCAAAAGCAAAACCCCCACTCATTAGCTGAGCGGGGGTCTGCGGAATAAAAGCCTGACGATAACCTACTTTCACACTGGTTGCAGCACTATCATTGGCGCGTAATCGTTTCACGGTCCTGTTCGGGATGGGAAGGGGTGGTACCGATTAGCTA
>NZ_JBMPOW010000035.1:0-14777 GCF_049340205.1 Undibacterium sp. Ji49W
TCAACGTTGCTAACGCAACAGTTGGTGTGTCCATCGATGCTGGTGCACTGACAGCGCAATCTGCACTGGACGTGACACTGGGCCGTGGCGCCAACTTCCTGAGCCTGGGTGCAGGTGCTGACCGCGTCGTATTGCTGGGTAACTATGTTGCCGGTACCTACAACGTGACAGAAAACGGTGTGAACCTCAATACACAATCCACAGCAACAGCAGTGGCCCGTGTAGTGACAGACACCATCAACCTGGGTAATGGTAACGATACACTGGTTACTTACGGTGCGATCAACCTGGCGGGTGCCATACTGAGCAATATTGAAAGCATCTCCGCCAATTCAGCCCTGGTGATTACGGCATCTGAATACAATGCCCTGGTAGCAGCACGCAATGCCTTGTCCCTGAGCACACCGGTCATCACATTCATAGGCAATACCCCGCATCAACTGACGATTATTGATGACGTGGGTGGCATCAACAATATCGACCTGTCGCTGATTGCGATTACGGGTGGCAATCTGGTGTTTGATGTGACCTCGGCATCGAATGCAACGGGTGGCGGTGTCAACAATATGACGACCTCGAATGCCATCACCACTTCGGGTGGCGCGACGGCGATCGCAGGTATTGTAGGGACATCTCCAACCAACGGTGGTGGCATTGCATTGAATCCGACGGTGTTGACTGCGGGTGGGGTGTTTAATGGAGTGGCCGGGATCAACGAGAACTTTACCGGTACGGCGGCAACGCTTGCGGGTACGACTGTGAATGGCAATGCGGGTGATACGGATGCCATTACTTTGAGTGGCGCTGTCAACATAGTATTAAACGATGGTGGTGCTGGCGGGTCAATTTCAAATATCAAGACACTGAATTTATCCAATTTCGCCGTCAATGCGATTAACTTCACCAATGCTACTTCGGGTGTTACTACGATCAACGGTGGTAATGCGACTGATACGGTTAATCTGACCAATAGCGGTTCAAGTTTGCTGGCTGGTAATATTAATCTTGGCGTGGGTAATAACCTGCTGATTTTAGAAGGTAAAACATATACCGGTACTTTCAGTTCAGGTTCTGGTGTTACAGACCAATTGACCATGTTTAACGGTACAAATATTGCACCTGCCAATGTAACTGGTTTTGAAAATCTGCTGATCGCTCCCAATGCTTCAGTCACCATGACTGCTGCACAGTACAGTTCTTTTACAGGGACGATAACTGGAACTGGAACAGAAACAATTACCTATACTACGGCAGGTAATATCGTTGGTACTGCTAACGTTGAAAATTATGTTTTGGCCAATGGATCGAATACCTTTGGTATGGGCAGCAACACATTAGTATCTGTTACAGGTGGCACAGGCGCTGATACTTTCAATCTGTCTACCGCTGTGATTAATGCTGCTGCCAACGCAGGTATTAATGGAGGATTGGGGGCTGATACGCTACTTGCCGGTGTACTGGCTGGTGGTTCCATTGATTTCAGCGTGAAAGTAACTGCTATTGAAACAATCAATATCGTTGCTAGTACTACCGCAGCCTGGACGATCAAAAATGAAGATGGCGTAGGCTTTACCATGAACCTGTTTAAAGATGCAGGTGGTGCAGATTTAAATAATGTAACGCTCGGTTCTGGTGGCCAAACGCTTAACTTGGGTGCGCAAGGTGCGGGCAACATTACCATCACTGGTGGGTCTGGTGCCGATACAATCAATCTGTCCACGACAGCACTTGGCATTGACAATATTGCCCCAGGCTCTGTGATCTCTGCCATCGATACGATAGTCAATTTCAAAATCGCAGGTGCTGACGTGTTCAAGACAGGCACGGCCGCAACGTCATTGAATGCATTGAATATCGCTACCGCAGATACAGCGACATTTGCAGCCGCTATCGCAACGGCGGCAACGGCTGCTGGTGCTGCCCTGGCATCCAACACCCAGGCTTATCTGATTACGGTCAGTGCGGGTACTGCAGCCGGTGTTTATGCCTTCCAGAACATTGGCGGCACTACTGGTACCGTGGATGCGACTGACTTTATCGTGAAAATCGTTGGTGCCGGTTCCATCGTGGCGGGTGACTTTGTTGCTTAAATTGGGTAGTTGAAAAGAAGTAAAACCCCGGTGTGGTCTTTGTATTCTTAGTCACATCGGGTGTCGGGCAACATCTGTTTTGGGTGTTGAGTAGTTGTTTCAGCTGTAAGAATCATCCTAAGTTTTGCGTCGCAGGCAGAACATTTACCCGCAGAGAATATCTGCGGGTTTTTTTTATTCTATTTTTGTCGGATTTCCCTTCGTGCTGCCAGAACTCATTTCATCAGTAAGGGTGAGATGGGTTTTCCTCATAACGCAGTTCAGTCCGGTTTATGAGGAAAACTCTCCGGGAGCTGGCGATGCGGACGTTGCCGGGTCTGCGTCGCAATTTGTACTGCATTCCGAACCAACTTTCCCGCACTCATCCCTATTTTTGATTGAGGTGAACAGATAGATCGGTTTGAATGAATATCTTGGCCATGACAGGTCGTACCTGGTCACAGCAGCGCAGAAACCAAGAGACCCGAACGTCGACCCGGTGCGGGTCTGCGAGGTAAATAAACCCGCTATAAAGACCAAACAGTTGGGAGAGAAGGACCGGTAGTACAGCTGAAACAGCTGAAAAAAGAAGCTAAGCCAGAGATTGCCAGATGGAAAACAGATTCCCACCGATGTGCAGGATGATGGGTGGCCAGATTGATCGTGTTTTGTAACGTGTCAGGCCAAGAAATACACCATCCAGGAAGAGTATTACTTGTGTCGGTATATCGTATTGCGTATGTAGTGGTGCCCATAATAATGAGGGCAGGATAATTGCAACGCTGGCGCCCCATTTCTTGTTGACCCAGCTAAAGAAAATACCCCGCCAGGCCATTTCTTCGGATATCGGCCCGACTATACCAATGGCCATTATGCGTAACAGCACTACCGACAATGGTAGTACTGGCCAGTGTTTTTGCTGGGCGATGTTCAATAAGCTGCAAATGAATTCCTCCACGCAGATGAGTGCTACCCATAACAGCAGAAAAACAATGGCTGTTGTCAGCTTGAAATTTCGGAAACCAAAATCCTCTTGCAAGGAAAATTTGCGCACATGGGCAATCACCAGCATGAGCAGGATGCCAGCTGCGGGAACGGCCAGTTTTGTGAGTGTCGATATCCACAATGGATCCGTCATGACTGCTACCCTTGATTACAGCCAACCGGCATCGCTGGCGATGCGAAACGCTTCAACGCGATTTTTTACATTCAGTTTGCCTATCGCATCCGACAGGTAGTTGCGCACTGTACCTTCGGACAGATGGATGAGTCTGGCGATTTCGGCGTTGCCGGCGCCCGAACCTGCAAGGCGAAGTACCTGGCGTTCACGCTCGCATAAGGGGTCGTGCGGGCCGTTCCAGCCTTCCAGCGCCAATTCTGGTGCTATTACACGTCCGCCGGATTGAACCGTGCGGATGGCCGCAGCCAGGCTGTCAGATGGCGAATCTTTAAGCATATAACCACGTACGCCGCTGGCGGTGGCGCGACGCAGATAGCCAGCACGGGCAAAGGTGGTCAACATGATGACTTTGCAGGGCAATTTTTGTTCGGCAATACTGGCAGCCAGTTCCAGGCCCGTCATGATAGGCATTTCTATATCTGTCAGCATGATGTCCGGGTTTTCTTTTTGACAGACTTCCAGGGCTTCCTGGCCATTTTTAACAAGGGAGATGACATCCATGTCTGGCTCAAAGCGCAGCAATGCTGCCAGTGCGCCAGAGACCAGGGCCTGGTCTTCAGCAATAACAATCCTGATCATGCCGCACCTTTAATGGGAAGTGAAATTTCTATGGTCATACCATGCGCATGGTGTATGTTGAGCGTGCCTTGCAGGGCGTGAATGCGTTCTGTCATGCCGGTCAGGCCGCTGCCTTTTTTGATTGTGAAATCGCGATGCGTTGCCATGCCGTCGTCGGCAACCATCAGTTTGATGTATTGAGAATCTGACGACAGGGTAATCTTGCACTTTGTTGCCTTGGCATGCCGGATGATATTGGTAATGGCTTCCCGTAAAGAAAGCGCGATCACGTTTTCCAGTGCCAGGGGGATAGTACATTGTTCGATCAGGGCGATCATTTTTACTTCAGCTGCATTCAGGGCTTTTTTTGCCAGATGCAATTCCAATTCCAGGCTATTGGCGCGGTTGTTGCGAACTGTAGAGCGTACTTCACCCAGCGTTTCACGCGCGCTTTGCTCTATGTCTGTCAATTCATTGGCGCAGGCAGCCAAATCCGTTTTTATCAACTTTCGTGCCAGGTCTGCTTTCAGGGCGATGACAGACAATGTGTGCCCGAGCACATCATGGATATCGCGGGAAATTCTTTCACGTTCAGCCAGGCGAGCAAGATTCTCCACTTCTTCCTGTTTTCTGAACAGCTTCTCATTCGTGCGTATATTTTTTTCAACCAGAATACTGACGATGCCAACCGGTAAGCAAAATAACAGAGTCGGCAGCAAAAAATGAGATGGCAACTGGAAGACGGCATCTGCTGTCAGCAAAATAGCGCAGACAATATATAGTGCAGCATACGCGCAACGATGATTGGCCAGGCGCGAACACATGCCAACGCTAAAGATGACAAATACCGCAGCGCCGGCATTGTAGGGCGCCCACACTATGCCAATCATGGTAGTCACGATGATGCAGGCGAACAAGCGCCAGTCATCAACCCGGAGGCTATACAGGAATAGCGGCACAAAGCTGGCAAATGTAGCCAGTACCATCAGCAATTCGTCGTTCTGTGGATACTCCTTGGTGTATTTGAATAAAAAACAGCCAAGCAATGCCAGCCAGAAATAGGAGGCATTTTCATGTTTTTCCAGCCTGGACGGGATGGTCGAGGTAGAGATGAAGTCACCGAGTTTTCTAAACGCTAAGTTCAACTTGAAATTCCTTATCACTGTTTAAGCAAAAGCAAATTTCTCACTTGTTTAATTGCAAATATGGCATTTTTTAAGTGGAAAAATTACATCTGTTATATGTTGCCTACTGAAAACTATTCTGAGAAATATCCGAAGGTACAGCTTACGATATGTCTAATTACAGATCGATTACAGATCGATTGCAAATGTCTGCATGGCGAGATAATTGGGGTAAATTTGCTTACTCTCAGCGACATATGAAGGCAACAATCACTCGCACGAGACGGTGATTTCCTGGTTGGGCGTGACATCTGACCAGGGGGCTATTGATGAAATGAGTTCTACTTGATTACTGAAGATTGTTTACCTGGATAAAAGTGTGGTCGCCTTTATCCAGGTAAATACTGGGCAAACATGGCAAGCTATCCGGCAGTTCAGGCCGTCGCACGTGAAGCGCTAATCATCACATTCGCCATGGTGCCGTAAACGCTGGTCCAGGCATCTTTTACATCAGCCGTGAATGCGTCTCCCAGGCCTTGTCCCAGGGTTTTGAGCAGGGCACCACCGACGGTCTCATAATGGGACTCTTTTACGCCATAGCCATCGTGACGTATCGCCAGGCCTTGCAGTACAGGGACCAGTGTATTCAGGTCATTGAGCTTGCCGACTGCTGCACCTATCATCTGCATCAGTTTTTTACCTTGTTCGGTCATGTCGCCCCTGAACAATGGCTTGAGTGAAGGATCGGCTTCAAACAGGTTTTGATAAAACAAGGCAGCCGCCTGTGGTGCGATGCCTGCTACCTGTTTCCATGAGTCTTGCACGAGCATAACGGTATGTTGATTCATTTTAATTCTCCAGATAAATGAGGGGTTTCAATCAATGACAGCTATTTACAACAGATGCTTGGACCAGGCCATGCCTATGCCGTGGTAGTTACCTTGCTGTGGTACATCTGCAGGTCGGCAGCTTGCAGCCATGCTTTGGGTGAGCTGAATTCAGAATTCAGTTCAGAAAAGCCCAGAGCAAATTCCAGTGCAATGGCGGTGTCGTCATGCTGTCCGCTGATCTGCAAAACCGGGATGGCATCCAGCAGTTTGTCGGCAATTTGTTGTGCCTCCTGCGAATTGGTATGCGGCAGAATCACAGCAAATTCGTCTCCCCCCAAACGGCCAAGAATGTCTATGGAACGCAGGTTATTTTGTAAATAGACAGCGATCAGCTTCAGTGCTTTGTCACCGGCTTCATGTCCGTAACTGTCGTTGATCTGCTTGAAGCGATTCATGTCGAGTATCATCAGTGTCGTTGGCACCGCATAGCGAACCTGTTTGTCCCAGGCCATATTCAGCTCGGCAATAAAGCCACGCCGGTTTAACAGGCCGGTTAGCAGATCTGTGCGATTTTCTATTTCCAGATCAGAAATGGAGCGCTTCAGTCTCGCTATTTCCTCAAGCAGGTCTGCGGTAGTCTTGTTTTGACCGATGCAAAAAAGCTTGACCTGCTGGCCTGTGTAAGAAAAATCCTTGTTCTCGACATGTTGCTGGTCATGTTGGTAAGTCGTTTTTTGCATAGCGTGCATGAAAAATTTCCTATATACGTAATAAACTGATCGTTCGCTTAGTATTGTCGCCCGGCAGATTAGTTGTTAGATACAAGGCCTTGCTTTCCCTATGAATACAAGACTTATTCCCAAGTGTTTGAAATAAATGAACGATCTCGGGTAGTCTCAGGTAATGTGGCTTAGCTGTGCCTTATCATGGGGTGCAGTATGCGGGGGAGAGGATTTTTCAGATAGATACAAGCCCTGCTCTTGTGCGTAGATACAAAATAAAAAAAACGGGCAAGTGCCCGTTGTTTGCATCAATGCCCAATCAGGAATACGCTTTAATAAAAGCCACGCAAATAAAAACAAAAGGCAGTCAGCGATTGCCGCAGGGGATCGGTCAGCGGAATGGATGTATTGACGCACAGGCCGTGTGAGACCAGGGCAATCTGCGGTGTATCGGATTCATCAAGCAAGGGCCAGTTAGCCCGAATTTGCGCCTGAATTTCTTCAGGACTGATTTTGTCTGGCAGCGGCAGCCAATAACTATAGCCGCCTGGCATATCAGCAAGTTTGACGGTATTACCCAACACCAGACGCAGTATTGACAGGTATTCTCCAGAACGGGTTTTTAACTGCTGACGAAATTTTCGCAAATGTGGCACATGGCTACCTTGCGCCAGAAATTCTGCCAGTACCAATTGCGACAATTCATTCACGCTGCTGGCCGATGCACTTTTCAGATATTCAATACGCTCACGCCAGCTACCGGCGGCCAGCCAGCCTATGTGCAATCCCGGTGCCAGCGTTTTGGAGCAGGAATTGACGTAAATGACGTTGCCTTTGAGATCAAAGGACTTTAATGTGAGTGGCCGTGCACCATCATGTTGCAGATCGCCATAGACATCGTCTTCTATGATGGCCACGCCGTGTTTTTCTGCTAGCCGCAGCAAATTACGTTTTACGGGCAAAGGCATCAGCGCACCGGTAGGGAAATGGTAGTTTGCCACCAGCAGAAACACCTTGGGTGCATCTTCCGCTTCCAGAATGCTTTGTACCTCAGCCAGAAAATCTGGTGCGTCGACACTGTTGTGCACGGTTACTGGCGTCAGGGTCAAGGTTTCCAGCAAGCGGCTGTACAACACGCTGACAGGTCCCTGTACCATGACCTTATTGCCTGCTTCGCTGGTGGCACGTAAAGCCAGCAGCAAGGCTTCAGTGGCCCCCTGGGTGACGATCAGCTCGTCTTCTTTCAGAAAACAACCATTTTCGGCACTGCGCTTCGCCAGTTCAGCCCGCAAGCGCGGATGTCCATAGGCTGCCTGGGCATGACGGGTAGACAGAAAAGGGTGGCGACGGATCACGCTACCCAGCAAACTCTGCCAGCGTTGTTCAGGGAACAGGTCTTCGGCAGGGCTCCAGTTCAATACACTTGCGTTCACGCTTTGCAAGTCGGCCTGGGTATGGGAAACCGGCTGTGCCGTTTCTTGCCGGGTCGGTGGTTTGACATAATAACCAGCCTTGCCACGAGGTTCAACCAGGCCTTTTTCTTCCAGTGTATGCAAGGCGTTGGTGACAGTAGCCAGGCTGAGCTGGTGCTGCTGCATGAGTTCACGAACCGAGGGCAGACGCGCATTGACGGCCAATTTTTTGCTCAATATCGCATCAGCCAGTTCATCTGCCAATATTTGATACTTGTTTTTCGTCACAAAAAACCCTCATCCTTGCAAAAATTTACCATCAGTCCAAGTCGTTTTCTACCGGGCCGACAACAGCATTTTATCAAATTCGCAGTGCAGCACCATATGAATACTTATAACATATCCGATTCGGCTAGCGTATCAAAATAAGCGGTTTTGTACCGGTACAAGCAGGGTATGCCTGCGTGTGTGCCAAAGTGTCGCGATATGACAGGGAAGACTACATTCCCCTGCACTATGGCCTTATAACTACGGGTAATGGACCTTGCTTATTTTTTTGTACCGTAAAACCAGGATAATGCGACACAAATACCGGATATACTTAGTGAACACGTGCAGTCCATGATACTGATTGTCACCAGTAAACCCCTGAAAGCAAGAACACTATCAATGAGTAAAACACCGTCTTCCCGCCCGCCTAATAAAGCCCAGCTAGCCGCAGCCGAACTATGGCTGATGAATATTCAGGACGATGTTGCCGCACTGATCGCATCAGGCTGGGATGCAGCGACTTCGGCACCGGGCGACCTGGCTGTCGATTTTTATCAAAATCTGTTTGCGGCGGCACCCGGTGTCATAGAGCTATTTGCCGGCGATATGACAGAGCAGCAGGGGCGCCTGACCCATACACTGGGTGAAACGGTGGCGCTGGTGCACGAGCCAGAACACCTGTTGCTGTTGCTGCGCGCTTCCGGCGTGCGCCATCATCATTACCAGGTTCAGCAAGCCTATTTTGGTGTGATGCGCAATATCCTCATTGATACGCTGGCAGCGCGTGCCGGGGCGTCATTTACCCCTGCGCATCGCGCCGCCTGGGAAGGCTTGTTCGATAATATGGCGACTGTCATGCAGCACGGTATGGCCAGCGCTGCCAAAAACTGAAAGACCGGGTTGACCTGGCGGCTATTGCACTCATGGTACAGGTTTGATAGCTTGCCCCGCACTGAATTGCCTGTTTTTGTCGGTCGCATCAAAGTTGCCATTGAAACGCTCGGTCATGGAAAAACTGGCGGCATCAGCATTCTTGAGCAATTGCCCATAATAGAAAACCTGGCGCGATGTTTTGGCATATCCCATCGCCAGATACTGCAATGAAGCGACATCATCCTTGCTGATAAGCTTGCCACGGTAATAGGCTTTGTCACCGTCTACGGCATAGCCTTCTTCTATCACTTTGAATGTATCCTGCCTTACTCCTTTGATAGTGCCGCCGATACTGAAACCATCGACGTAATATATCTTTGACTGGTCTTTGGCGTAGTGTGCATCGAGTACGTTAAACGAAGGACCATCGCTACCAGGAATTTCTGTTTCACGATAATAGCCGCGTAACTTATCTCTGGCGAACGCATGTTCCAATAACACAAAACTGTCTATATCCTGAACCGGCACTATTTTTTCCCGGCGAAATAAATGAGATTTATCTCTGGCCAGATACCCGTCACTCATCATGCGAAAACTGGCAGGATCAGCATCTCTTATTTTTTTGATGACGGTTCTTTTGATGCTCCAGTACTCCTTGCTATCGCGCTCGGTATCGCAAAAAAATACCATAGCCTTATCCTTGGCATAGTATTTACTCAGTACCTGGAAACTGGCGCTGTCACTGCCATTTTCACCTATGAAGATGGGGGTTCCGCGGTAGTATGCAATTCGTGCGTCTTTGGCAAAATATTCATCTATAGGCGTGAAGCTGGCGGGTTCGTTTTGACTGTCAACGACCATGCCATCATAGTGCCATTTACCGTTCTTTTTATAATACGACGATTCATTGCCACATCCGAACAGAAAAGAAAATAAGCCCATGAGAATAATCCATGGGGGATATTTCTTTATTTTCCTTAACATTGACCTGCTCCTGATTTCATAAGGTGCGCAGGTAAGTCGCATACCTGGCCAGACCGCCGGTGCGGAAGGCGGGCTGCATTTTGGTCTCAGCGATACTGCTTGTGTATGAAGCATGTAATTGTGAACGTGCAGTGTCAGGATCGATCTGGCAAAGGTAGCGAAAGAACAGATTGGGTTGTTGACCTGCGAAATGCGATGCTACTTCTACTGACGAATCTATCATCAGGCAAGGCTCTTGCCATTGCTGCGCGAGTACACCGATAGTTTTCATTTTTGCACCTGAAGATTCAATCATCCATGTGGCCTTGCCGCCAGAAATGGATGGCAGGAAATTCCTTTGATGGATTTGTTCCAGCAAATTTTCCAGACTGATATTGGCAGGCACGGCAATGTTTTCGGCATGGGATACGGTGTCGTCGCCGGCATGTACGCTATCTCTGTCTATGCGAATTTGTAGCATGGATCTTTGATTGCCTTGTCTGGATCGCACATTAAAAAGACCACCAGTCAGCTTGCCCAGGAAGAGCAAAAATGCCAGTGGCCACACTAACATTGCCGCAAGGCCAAAGATCCAGCCCAGGGTAGTGCTGCCAAACAGGTTTGCCAATAACAGGCTTACTACGGGCGTACCAAATACAAAGGCCATGGCCCAGGTAAAATAAGAAGCTTCCCATGCAAGTAAAGACTGGCGCCGCCAGCCATAGACAAAGCCGCCAGCGAACAGGCCGATAGCGATGATGGTCCAATTAAACATCAGGTTTCCCCTTGATTATTGATATCTGGCGCTGATGCAGTGCTTATGCATTGTTGATGTGCTTAGCCAGAGTAAGAATGTTGCGTCAGAACGCTGCGGATATTCCATCAATACGATCAAGCCGGATGATGATGCGACTGGCTTGCTGGTTGCGCCCGGTGACATACTTGTCATCCAGGCCAGTGACTACCATGGCGATATTATTGCCGTTGGCATGGACCGTGACACCCTTGTTTTTTTCCTTGCTTTCCAGCAGTGTCGAGCGCACAGGGTCTTTCTCATTCGCGGAAGCGATGTCGGCTGCACCGGCACTACCAGTGGCGACGATGGAAGTAATCAACAGTGTCTGTATCAGTTTGTTCAGTTTGATCATGATGCTCTTTCTGTTTAAAGGTTTGAGGAAATTCTGTATAGCGTTTTCCAAATATTCTTTGCCAAACACTGCCCGCCGGATTATGTGTGTTGTCTGACATGATGCGGTCGGCTTGCATGCCGAATTGACGGATCAGATTTTGCGACAGATGCAGTCAACACAGTAGATACAGTGCTTGGTGTAGTGCATAGATACAAGTCAAAATTTTTTGTTGCATGAGGGCCATTTTTTAATTTTTGACAGAATCTGGAACTCATTTCATCCATAGGAATGAAATGAGTTCCAGTCTTTCACAAATACCACCGGCATTCAATATGCCGTATGTCATATTAAAAAATGACGACAGACACTTACCCAATAATTAAAAGCTTGTGATCATGCTTGCCAGATTCGACATCTGCGCTTTCAGTTTTTGTCAGGTAGGTGGCTATAAATTATTTAATTGATAATTATTTGTTTTCTGCTGATCCGTATCCAACATGATCAGTATTAATTTTGGCTTCGGTCATATTTATTTCAGTTTCTGCGACAGCATCTATTTCAACAGCGTCGCCCATCAGGAGAAATAGCATGCAAATGCATAAAAAAATAATTCAGGCATTCACTCTGGGCTTATGCCTGTTGGGGATGCTGGTATTGTCCAATACAAATATCGCTATGGCTGCAAACAGCCCCGCACATATTGGCTTCTCGTCCAAAACGGTGGGCTTTGGTGCAAGCAATGCGCGCAATGCTGGCTCTACAGAATATGCACTGATCGAATTCATCACAGAAACCGGCGCAGTGGATGCCTCTGTAAGCATCACAGTGAGTAGCAGCGATCCATCTTTGATTTCTGTCAGTAAGGCAGCTGTTGCCAATGCGCTTGGCAATTATGTGCTGGCGGTTCCTACGAATGCCGCATCGGGTAGTGCCACCATTACTGCGACGGCCACCGTTGCGGGTGTTGTTTACACCCGCTCACGTATTTTTGTCATTACGGCGGCCAGTGTGATTGTTCCTCCAGCGAGCGGGTCATCTACCATTACGCGGGCGACTACGCCAACCATGGATGCGGATCAGTCCGGTTGTGCCGTGATCAATTATTACGACGTGGGTGTAGGGAAGGCCTTTACCGCACTTGGCCAGTTACCGTGGAGCCAGCTAAAAGGCTGCGATACAGTCCGGATTTATGCCAAGCCCAATAACGTTCCCTACAATGAAATGATACTGATATCGGCCGGCACCAATCTGGCACCGACTGCGCCGAATAAATTCATGCGTGTAATTGGTGTGCCAGATCCGGTGACGGGGGCGCGCCCTATCATAGATGGTGCGCCTGATGCCCAGGGCAAGTTGGCGACGCAACAGGAGACATTGCCAGGACAAGCGGCCCGCACACTGCAATATCATGATAACGCCAGTGCCAGCCGTGTATTGTATAAACTGGGTCTGGTCATGGTGGGCCCGCAGTCAGGTTATAACTACAATAATGGTCCGGCAGGATATATCGGTATCGAAAATCTCGATATCCGTAATTCGGTATACGGTAATTCCTTCATGGATGCCCAGGGACAGAAAGTAGATAGCTATGCCAGCTTTGGTACTTGTCTGTTTGTGGAGGCAGCAGCGCATCTGGTGGTAAAAAATAATGTCATGCACAATTGTGGCAATGGTCTGTTTATCAATTCCAAGAACAGTACAGTGGTTGAATTGTCGCAAGATATCCTGATCGAGGGTAATTCCTTCTACAGCAATAGCAACGCACCGATACCGGGCGTCAGCAATGGCTATTCTGAACATAATAGTTATACAGAAGCGCGTGACATCATTTTTCAGTACAACTACTTTGGCGATGTTCGCCCGGGTGCTTTTGGTGACTGCCTGAAGGACAGATCCTCCGGCCTGATCGTCAGATATAACACCTTCGCATCCAGTTGTGGTCTGCAATTGAATTTGATGGATTCTACTGGCGGTAATGGTTTGATTTATGGTGATCCTGCTTATGCCACTACCTACGTATATGGCAACCTGTTTGATGTCACTCCAGGTACAAATAATACCAATCTGGTGTATTACGGTGGTGATAGCGGCTTAACGGCGAATTATCGTCAGGGCACCTTGTTCTTTTATAACAATACGATGGTGGTGAAGGGGGACGCCACGCATGGCATTTATCCAGAAACATTGATGTTCAATCTGGTCATGCCCAATGCTGTTGCTGACGTAAAGAACAATGTATTTTATGCCGCACCGAATACGCCTGGCTCGCCAGGGAAAGTGCAGGCCATGGCGTTAGGCAAGGGAACAGTAAATATGGCAAACAACTGGGTATCGCCCAATGCAGCCCAATATTGGGTGGGCCATTTGACAGGTGCTGTGGTAAATGGCTGGAATACCAATCTGGGGGCGAATATGGGTACGAACAACAATCCCATGCTGGTGAACCTGGCCCAGCATGATTATCGTCCAGCGGCTGGCTCTCCCCTCATCAACGCCGGTAATGGCTTGGGCAACCTGACATCCAGCCTGCTACCTGTAGCGCAACCAGCCACGCTCATCCTGCGCAAGCAAGATGGGATGATAGATATAGGCGCGTATGAGTTTTGATCAGAATTTCCGGTAGTTGGCTTTTTCTGTCATAAGAGAGCCCCGGTAGATGTAGCAGCTTTGCTATATCCACCGGGGCTTTTTACTCTCAATTTTCTATGAACAAGTGGTGACCGGATTGCCGCAATATGAATTCGGCGGCATCCAGCCTTTGATATTCTTGTATTGAATTTCCAGCCATGCGTCTTTGCAGCCTTGCACGCTGGCAGTAGCGTCATCAGGCATTTTCCCGGTGATGGCACTTTGCTTGTCCGGACTGGTTAGCAAGTTGATTTTTCCTCTGGAATTGATGCCGGTTAATGGCCCATATACCCAACCTTCCCCCTTGAAATAGACGGTACCGTTGACGCCCGTGACCTGTCGAATCCGCAACCATTTACCTGCCGAGCCGCTCACTTCAATTTCTGAGTCGCTATCTTTAATCATGGCCAGTACCTTGTATTCAGATCCGGGACCATTGCGGATATTGCTTCCCTTCGTATCTGGATCCGCAGGGAATACCTTGATCTGACAACTCAGTATTTCCTGAGCAGCAAATGCTGTGCTGGATTTCAAGGCTGCATGTGCGACTAGTGTGCAGCAAAAACTGTGCAAGACAGCGCGGGAAATGTTGCGTGGTGTATGCATGTTCGCAGCCTATTCATTGTGCAAAGTAAAAAAATAAGTTTAGCACCATTGTTTTGGAAATTTCATGCTTAAAAAAGAAAGGAAATTTTAATTTATATGCTCAGGATTTACGCGTGATTATTTTTTCGTAAGTAAAAATGACAAAAGTCATGTGAAAACATGCTTATCTACACTTACTGTCAAAAATTAAGTCTGTAAAGATGCACAACTTGTTACTGGGTAGAACCTGGTGCGCAATTTCGAGATTAAACCCAACAGGAAAGCACCATGGCCAACCCCGCTGCAGACATCCAAAAGCTTTACATCGCTTATTTCAACCGTCCAGCGGACCCATTGGGCCTGGCATACTGGACAGCCTCCAACCTGTCCCTCAAAGACATCGCGCAAAGCTTCTCCGTTCAGAAAGAATACG
>NZ_JBMPOW010000036.1:0-13710 GCF_049340205.1 Undibacterium sp. Ji49W
CGCTCTCCTGGCGCTCAAGCGTATCCTGATCACACCGCACGGCGCTTCAATCAACGCCACCAGGCTCCAGCCTGCGCTGGAGCGACGAATTTAAGGCTAACTCCTTTGTAACCGAGTTTCTGTGCTGGTGAGGGACTGCTTCACATTGCCAGATACTCTTGCATTTCTCTGTGACTCTGTGTCTCTGTGGCTGTGTGGTTAAAGGTCTTGCAGCACTGAATTTGACAAGCATGGAAATTCAATCTCTCCAATTTTAATTCACGAATTTTCGATTTTGAAAGACATGTTTATTGCCTGCAATATTCAATTTGTAACATTTCCCATCACAAATTTTAACAATAAGGCAATATAAATTTGCTATATTGATGCCACTTTGCTTTCAGTTTTGGATGGAATGAGAGTAAGGTGCTTAACATCCATATTCCTTAATAGAAAAGTGAGCGGGCAAATGAAACAATACGGTGCGGAGTTTTTTGGGACGTTCTGGCTGGTGCTGGGTGGCTGCGGCAGTGCAGTGCTGGCGGCTGCCTTTCCGGGTGTAGGTATCGGCTTGCATGGGGTATCGCTGGCCTTTGGTCTGACAGTGCTGACCATGGCTTATGCGATAGGGCATATCTCTGGTTGTCACCTGAACCCTGCCGTTTCTATTGGTTTGTGGGCTGGTGGCCGTTTTCCTGCGAATAAGTTGTTACCTTACATTGTGGCTCAGGTATTAGGTGGCATCGTGGCGGGTGGGGTGTTATACCTGATCGCAAGTGGCAAGGCCGGGTTTGATGTATCGGCTGGCTTTGCATCGAATGGTTATGCTGATCACTCGCCAGGTGGCTATTCCTTGCTGGCTGGACTGGTGACAGAAGTCGTGATGACAGCCATGTTTTTGATCATCATCCTGGGGGCGACAGATGCACGCGCACCACAGGGTTTTGCGCCGATTGCCATTGGTCTGGGCCTGACATTGATCCATCTGATCAGCATCCCGGTGACCAATACGTCGGTCAATCCAGCGCGTAGTACCGGTGTTGCCATTTACGTAGGAGGCTGGGCGCTGCAACAACTGTGGCTGTTCTGGATTGCTCCTATTGTTGGCGCGGTGCTTGGTGCAGTTGCTTATAAAGCTATCGCCAGCGAAGACAAATAAACCAGCGTGACTGCATCTGTATCTTACAGGTGAGCTTGCCTGATGGAATGGCCCGCGATTACATTAAATTTTCTGATGTCATGCAGACAGAAAATTGGCATGTTATTCTCGGGCCTTCTTTGTTTTGATGTTGATCATGACCAGCAATCTCCTTAACTCTGCGGATGTCATTGCAGCTACTGAATTGTGGCTGGAAAAGGCTGTTATCGGACTGAATTTATGTCCCTTTGCCAAAGCTGTACAGGTAAAGCAGCAAATTCGCTATATCGTCAGCCAGGCCCGTACGCCGGAAGCCTTGCTGGATGATCTGGCGCGAGAATTGGAGTTGCTGGCAGAAGCAAATCCGGAAACAATCGAAACGACGTTACTGATTCACCCGATGACTTTAAATGATTTTCTGGATTTCAATGATTTTCTGGATGTCGCCGATGGCCTGCTGGAAGAGGTGGAACTGGATGGTCAACTGCAGATCGCCAGCTTCCACCCGGATTATCAGTTCGCCGGCACCGAGCCGGATGATATTGAAAACTATACCAATCGTGCGCCTTTCCCGACTTTGCATCTGTTGCGTGAAGAGAGCATAGACAAAGCTGTTCTGGCTTTTCCAGAAGCGGAACAGATTTATGAGAAAAACATGGATACCATGCGTGAACTGGGCCATGAAGGCTGGCGCCGCCTGTTTTCCAAGTATGGCAAAAAATAAACGACTACCTTGATTTTTATAAAATGCTGACAGCGACCATATGTATAGCAATTGAATTCTTATATTGATATGCAAATAAGTAATTTGTAATTGTGTCTGGTCACTACATTTTATAAAAAAATATTTACCCTGCATACTGTAGGGAGTATATGAAAGCTATCCTGGATATATAGCTATGGAAGTTGCTGCGACTGAATGCATATACTCCCTGAATATTTCCACTATCCATTGATGTTCCTGAATACGCATCTTCATGCGGTATTGCAGTTTTTCGTCATTCCCACGCAAATAACTTAATTGAAATGTAATTTTTCTGTAGAAAATTTGCTTTCACTTCATCAATTGCCACTGTTTCTTCAGAATTTCTGCATGAGAGTGCCTTGTTATTTTGCGGGGCAACATGTACAGTAAGAGGTTGATTTTTCGCATTTTTCACCCTTAGTCTTCTATATCTATGGCTTTAATCGTCCACAAATACGGCGGTACTTCGATGGGTTCGACAGAACGCATCAAGAACGTCGCCAAACGCGTCGCCAAATGGCATGATGCCGGTCACCAGATAGTTGTGGTGCCTTCAGCAATGTCCGGCGAAACCAATCGTATCATCGGTCTCGCAAAAGAAATTTCTGCGCAACCTGATCCACGTGAACTCGACATGATCGCCTCTACCGGCGAGCAAGTGTCGGTCGGCTTGCTGGCTCTGGCCTTGCAGGCCATAGGCAAACAGGCTGTGTCGTATGCAGGCTGGCAGGTCGCCATCAAAACTGATTCTGCTCACACCAAGGCCCGTATCGCTTCGATTGACGATGCCAAAGTGAAAGCCGATCTTGACGCCGGTAAAATTGTCATTATTACCGGCTTCCAGGGTGTGGATGACAACGGCAATATCACAACCCTTGGCCGTGGCGGTTCTGATACGTCTGCGGTGGCTGTGGCTGCTGCCCTGAAGGCGCAGGAATGCCTGATTTACACAGATGTAGATGGCGTCTACACGACTGATCCACGCGTGGTTTCTGATGCTCGTCGTCTGAATACCGTGACTTTCGAAGAAATGCTGGAGATGGCATCGCTGGGTTCCAAGGTATTGCAAATTCGCTCGGTCGAATTTGCCGGTAATTACCGCATGCCTACCCGCGTCTTGTCATCACTGACTGACCCTTTAATGCCGCTGGAAGAAGAAGCAAAATCCGGCACCCTGATTTCGTTTGAGGAAGATACACACATGGAACAAGCTACCATCACCGGCATCGCGTTTAACCGTGATGAAGCAAAGATCACCGTTTTGGGTGTGCCGGACAAACCAGGCATCGCCTACCAAATCCTGGGACCTGTTGCCGATGCCAATATCGAAGTCGACATGATCATCCAGAATCAGTCGGTAGAAGGCAAGACCGATTTCACCTTCACGGTACCACGTGGTGAGTACACCAAGGCCATGGAAGTGCTGGAAGGCAGCGTCAAGGCGCATATCGGTGCCGGCAGCATCGTTGGTGACTCCAAGGTATCGAAGGTATCTGTGGTCGGTGTAGGCATGCGTAGCCATGTAGGCATTGCATCGCAGATGTTCCGCACCCTGTCGGAAGAGAGCATCAACATTCAGATGATTTCCACATCAGAGATCAAAATCTCTGTATTGATCGACGAAAAATACATGGAACTGGCCGTGCGTTCCCTGCACAAGGCTTTTGGTCTGGAAAGTGCATAAAAGAAAAGATGATTTTTTTGGGTTGACTGTTGACCAAAATCATTCAAACAGCTATTATCTTGGTCTCGATTGCGACTGAGTAGTTAGCGGTTGTAATAGTGTGGAGATGTGGCCGAGTGGCCGAAGGCACTTCCCTGCTAAGGAAGCATTTGGGGTAACCTGAATCGTGAGTTCGAATCTCACCATCTCCGCCAGCAATACTGAAAAAGCCCCTGGTTTCCAGGGGCTTTTTCTTTTTCTGTACTTCTCAGTACGCCATTTGGTATGCCAACTTGATTTGACTCTAGATGGACATGGCTGGACAATATTTTCTGAACTTTTAAATTCAATGATCAATACAAAGTAGGTAATTACCCGCGTCTGTCGAATGTAGGTCAAGTCCGGCGATCATAACTTGTTGAGCAGGACAACCATCACGTCCCGCAACAGGGGCAGATGCATCTGTCACTGAGAATGCGTTTTCTGTTTTTAAATAGAAATTAAATCAACCAATTTGTAATTTATTGCCATTAAATGTCAGATTTCTCAAGAAGTGTGGACCATCATTTATTCGTTTTTTTAGAAAATTGCAGTATTTTTAAATTAATCCACCTTAATAAACAAAGCAATCAATGGAAATTAAAATTATTTCCTGTTTCACCTAAACTTTCCCTCGAATGTTTGGATTACTTATCTTTAAAGACATTGGCTATTGTGAAGCGACATTATTGTCACACAATTAATGAATCGACATAGATAAGGGTGAATTTGACATGGTTGCAATTGTTAGCGGAAACAGCACAGGCCTGAACTTAACGTCCTCGACCAATCTTGGCCAGCGCGGCAACCTGGGTTCAGCAGCACAAGGCAAGACCGGCGAGCAAAGCAGCGTCAATATTGCCAACGGCAACCTGGTCCTGCAAGACCGTGACAGCCTGCTGATCACCCGAGGCAACAATGTTTCCCTTCTGCGCACCTACAACAGCCAGGGCGTATTCAACGACGACAACACTGATGGCTGGTGGATCAATGGCTACCGCCGCCTCACCAACCTGAGCGGCACCTTGAACCAGGCAGGCAGCAGCATCGAGCGCATCGGCACCGACAATGCCGTCCAGACCTACGACTTCGACGCCACCAGCCATACCTATATAGCCCGCGCCGGATCAGGCCGTTTCGATACACTCGCCTATGACAGCAGCAATACCAGCTGGACCTGGACCGACCCTGCTACCCAAAGCAAAGAAAGCTATGCCGCACATGGCGACACCTGGCGCCTGACGTCTGCCAGCGATGCCAATGGCAACGCCAGCAGCTATGCCTATACCGGCGACTACCTCAGCAGCATCACCAGCGCCAATGGCGACAAAGTTGAATTCAGCTATGCAGGATCCAACCTCGCCCAAGAAAAAATCATCCTCTCTGATGGCAGCATTCAAAGCAATACCACCTACAGCTACGATACCCAAAACCGTCTGACCCAGGTCAAACTCGACCTGACGCCAGACGACAACAGCATCGTTGATGGCAATGTCTATGTCACCAGCTACAGCTATGCGGGTGACAGTAATCTCATCACTGGCGTGAGCCAGACCGATGGCACGCAGCTCAGCTTCACCTACATCAACCTGAATGGTAGCGACCGCATTGTCAGCGTGACCGATGCCCTTGGCCGCATCACTCAATTCAGCTATGACCTGGACAACAAGACCACCACCGTCACCGATCCGCTGGGCAATAAAAACACCTACACCTACGATGCAAACAATCGCCTGACCGGCATGACCGGCCCGGCAGTCGATGGCGTGACACAACAAGTCCATTACCAGTACGATGTGGCCGGCAACCTCATCCAGACTACCGACGCCCTGGGTAACAGCAGCACCTACACCTATGATGCCCAGGGCAACCTGCTCAGTCAGACCGACAGCCTGGGTGAACGCGTGGAACGTACTTATGGTGAGCAACACCAGGTATTGACCTCCACCATCTACCGCAGCCCGGCGGCCAACGGCCAGGCGGTCGGTTTGCCGGAAACCACCCGCACCGTCTACGACAGCCACCTCAATCCCCGCTTCGTCGTCAGTGCCGAAGGAAATGTCACCGAATTCCGTTATAACAACCTCGGTCAGCGCATTGCCAGCATCAACTATCCGGCAGCCAGCTACACCCTCACAGGCCTCAATGTCAACCAGAGCCCCGACCTGAGCAGCCTTGCCACCTGGGCTGAGGCCCAGAATACGGCAAAGACCAGCCGCACCGACTACCAATACAATAGCCGTGGCCAGTTGACTGGCATGACCCGTTTCAACACAGTCGATGCAACTGGCAACGGCGTCGTTGACGGCCAGGAATCCACCACTGTGTATAGTTACGATGCTGCTGGCAATCTCTTGTTCAAGGTCGGTGCCGACCACAACCAGACCAGTTTTACCTATGATGGTTTGAACCGCCAGTTATCAAGCACCGATGCACTGGGTCATGTCACCATCAACCACTATGATGATGCCAACCACACCATCACCCAGACCCAGGCCAATGGTCGCGTCGACACGGCAGTCTATGATGTCGCAGGTCAACTGATCTCCACCATGGCAGGTGGTCAGGCACAAAGCACCTACCGTTATGATGCCCTCGGTCGCCTGAGCGTCAGTACCGATGCGACCGGTGTCAAACAACTGTACATCTACGATGCTGCCGGCAACCTGCAAGGACAGGTCGATGGTGACGGTAAAGTAACCCAGTATATCTACAACGCACTGGGTCAGCGCATACAGACCATACAGCATAGCGTGGCACTGAATGCGACCCAGATTGCCAAGCTCATCAGCAATTCTGATCCGATGGCAACGGCGCCAGCACCAACGACGACGAACACAACGACAGGCACCACACCTCCTGCAACAACGCCATCGACAACGTCAACAACCTCGCCGCCACCTGCCACATCCACCACACCCGCCACACAACCCGCTGGTACGCCAGCCTGGGATACCGCGACGGCCTACCTGATGGGAGACCAGGTGACCTACAGCGGTAAGGTGTACCAGGCACGTACCGACAATCAGGGCAGCGAACCGGTCAATACTGCATTATGGATAGAAGTCGTGGCGACGGGCAGCGTTGCTGCCTGGTCAGACAGTCACTATTATCTGGGTGGGGACACCGTTTCGTTGAATGGCCAGGTCTACCTCGCACGCTGGGATACTGCTTTAGGCGATATGCCAGGCGTCAACAAGGTCTGGACGCAAGTACCGGCACCAGGCACGACACGTCCGTGGATGGCAGGTATCGAATATGTCGTCAACCAGTTGGTGACCCATGATGGGCAGCTTTGGAAAGCGAACTGGACCACGACACCTGGCGATGAACCCGATGTTGACCACGCCTGGAGTCAGGTAGTTCCGGCAGGCACCAATCCACCCTGGTCCCCTGGCCCTGAATATGTTGAAGGACAGATTGTCATTCATGATGGACAGCGCTGGACACCGCGCTGGCCTACGAATGGCGATATACCGGGCGAGACCCAGGTCTGGGCCCAGGCCCCCGAAGCCGGTACCTATGCCCCGTGGGGCGCAGGCGTCACCTATATGGGTGGTGAGATCATCAGCTACAACGGCCACCTGTGGCTGGCCCAATGGTTCAACAAAGGTGAAACACCAGGGGCAGAGACATCCTCTGTATGGGCAGAACAGGGTATTGCACCTGCTACCCCACCCGTGACGCCACCAGTCACCCCGCCAGCCCCGGGCCGCGTCTTTTACGACCTGCTGCCCATGCTGACCAGTTCTGCCAACGACCTCATCAGCCGCAGTTTTTATGATGCCGCTGGCCACCTCAGTAAAACCGTCAGCGCTGCTGGTGCTGTCACTGAATACCAGTATGACGGTGCAGGTAATCTGGTGTCTACCGTACAAAGAGCCAACACCATTGCGCCTGCCACACTGAGCGTTGGTGCAGGCCCGCAAGATGTGGTGGTAGCCAGCCATGCCGATGACCGGACCAGTATCGGCTTCTATAATGCCAACAACCAGATCATCGGCACTGTTGATGCAGAAGGCTACCTCAGCCAATACCGTTATGACGGTGCAGGACGCCGCGTTGAAGTCATCCGTTACGCCACCAAAGTTACTGCTCCCGTTACCGCCAACAGCAACTTCGCCAGTCTCATTCCATCAGCCAATGCTGCCGACCAGCATAACTACGCCCTGTATAACAACAAAGGCCAGTTACTTGCCAATGTCGATGCCGAAGGCTACCTGACCGAACTGCATTACGACGCCAATGGCAATGCCACCAGCAGCACCCGCTACATCAACAAAGCACTGGGCCCCGTCACCGCCAGCTCCACCCTGGCCAGCCTGCGTCCAGCCAGCAACGTCGAAGACCAGGTCAGCAGCCAGACCTATGATGCCTTGAACCGCGTCATCACCAGCACCAATGCCGAAGGCACCCAAAGGCAATACCAGTACGATATTGCTGGTAGCCTGATTAAAGTCATTGATGCTGCCGGCACCGGTGACATCCGCATCAGCAACCAGCGTTATGACCAACTGGGCCGCGTCGTCGCCACCCTGTCTGGCCTCGGCAGTGCCCAGTTGACAGGGAACCAGAGTCAGCAGCAAATCGACGCCATCTGGACCCAGTACGGCACCAGCTACGCCTATGATGCAGCGGGCCGCCGCAGCAGTGCAACCGACCCGAATGGCAATACCACCCTGTTCTATTATGACCAGAGCGGTAACCTCACCCACACCATCAATGCCCTGGGTGAAGTGCAAGAACGCCGCTACAATACACTCAACCAGCTGGTCGGCACTGTCCAGTACGGCACTCGCCTGTCCAGTCTGAGCGGCTTGAACGGTGGTCTGGTCGATAGCAACCTGCGCACGGCACTCACAGGTATTGCCAACAGCGCACTTGATAGCAGCAGCACCGTCAGTTATAACAGCGCAGGCCAGGTGGCCAGCATCACCGACCAGTTCGGTGCGGTCACCAGTTTTACTTACGACAGCTTTGGTGAACGTACCAGCGTCACCAGCAGCATTGACGCCAGCCACAGCCTGACCCAACTGGCGCGGTATGACCACCGTGGTTTGCAAACCGCTTCCATCACCGATCCAGCGGGCGTTGCTGCCACCAACCAGGTTGACTACGATGCCTTTGGCCGCGCCATTCGCAATGTGGATGCCAATGGCAACCTACACCAGGTCAGCTATGACCGCCTGGGCCGCGCCATCGTCAGTACCGATTCCGGACAGACCCAGCGCAGCGTCAGCTATGACGCCATCGGTCGCGTATTGACCCAGACCGACGGCAATGGCAATACCGTCACTTATGCCTACGACACCAGCCACCGTGGCATCACCATCACCACGGCAGAAGGCGTCAAGGTCAGCAGCATCCATAACCGCCAGGGGCAGACCAGCAGCGTCACCGATGGCAATGGCCATGTTACCAGCTACCAGTACGACACTAACGGTGCCTTGCTGAGTTCTGCCAGTGAACTGAACAGCGTCAGCAATGTTTATGACCACGCCAATCGCCTGATCCAGACAACGGATGCCAATGGCAACAAAGTCGACTACCACTATGATGCCGCCAACCGTCTGCTGTCACGCACGGTAGATGCCAATGGACTGGCACTCACCACCAGCTACCAGTACGACGCCAAAGGCCAGCAAATCAGCATGACGGATGCCAATAGCATCGTCACCCTGACCAATTATGATCTTAAAGGCCAGGTCAGCAGCCAGGTGGTGGACCCGACCGGACTCAATGCCATTACTCGTTACAGTTATGACCAGCAAGGGCATGTCGTGCGCGTCACCAGCCCGGCAGGTGATGTCGTCCAGTATGACTACGATGCGCTGGGACACCGCATTGCCGACCATACCGATCCCGATGGACTCAATCTGAGCCGTCATTACCAGTATGACGCCAAAGGCAATGTCACCAGCGTCACCGATGCCGATGGCAACCTGACCCGCTATGTGTTTGACGCCAACGACCGCCTGACTTACACCATCAGTCCTGGCGGCGCAGTACAACAGGCCATCTACGACCATGAAGGCAGGATCATCACCAGCATCAGCTATGCCACCGCGATTTCCCTCACAGGCCTGAGCGGAACAGCAAGCATCGCTGACGTAGCGGCCAGACTGCAAGCCGACCCGGCCCAGGATGTGCGCCAAAACCGTGTCTATGACAAAGATGGCCATGTCCGTTTCAGCGTCGATGGCACCGGCAGCGTCACCCGCTATACCTACGATGCCAATGGCAACGTCACAGAACGCATCAGCTACGCCAAAGACATCTCCCTGGCCAGTTGGACGCCGGGGACCACGCCCAATGTGGTGGCCGATGCTGCCCATGACCAGCGTGTACGCACCGTCTACGATGCACTGAACCGTCCAATTTACGTCGTCAGCGGCACCGGTACGGTGACTAAAACCGCCTACGATGCCAATGGCAATGTCGTTGATGTCGTCAGTTACGCCGTTTCCTTGCCTGCCAATACGCCGATGACGGTGAGTGCGCTGGCAAGCGCCACAGCGGCTTTGGCAGATGTCGCCCATGATGCGCATGTCCACCGCACGTATGATGCAGCCAACCGCCTGACCTGGAGCGTCGATGCCAGCGGTGCTGTCACCCAGCAAGTGTTTGACAAGAATGGCAACCTGACCAAACAGATCAGCTATGCCAATACGGTGGCCATTGGTGCTGCTGCCAGCAGCGTACAAGCCAGTGCGGCTGACCGCGTCACACTGATGACGTATGACGATGCCAACCGCCTGTCTTACCAGGTCAATGCCGAAGGGGTCGTCAGCCACTATATCTACGACAGCAATGGCCAACTGGCGCAACGCATCACTTATGCCAATGCCATTACGGTACCCAACACGGCATCCACTGCCACAACGCCACTCAGTAGCAGCGATATCGTCAGCCAGTTGCAACCCGATGCCGCACAAGACCGTAATCTGCGTTATACCTATGACAGCGCGCATCGCCTGGTCTTCACCATCGATAGCCAGGGGGCTGTCAGTGAAACCCGTTACGATGCCAATGGCAACGTCATCGCCAGCATCAGCTATGCCAAGACCATTGATCTTACCGGCTTGCCTTCCGTCATCAGTACCGGTAGCGTGCGCGCCCTGCTGCATCCTGATGCCAGCACCGACCTGCGTCAGCAACAAGTCTTTGATACCAATGGTCGTGTCCGCTACAGCATCGACAGCCTGGGCTTTGTTACAGCTTATGACTATGATGCACTGGGCCATCTGGTCAGTTCCAGGCAATATGCCACTGCTGTGTCTGCCAGCACGCTCAACAGCACCAATAACACCCAGGCCAGTATCGCCGCAGCCCTGATCAGCGACAACGCCGACCAGCTTCAGGCTTACCAGTACAACACCGATGGTCGTTTGATTAGCCATACCGATGCATTGGGCAACACGGAACGTTTCAGCTACGACGGCGTGGGCAATCGCACGAGTTACACCAATCAACTCAACGCCACCTGGACTTATGATTACGATGCTGCGGGCCGTTTGCTGAGTGAAACCTCGCCGGTCGTCAGCCTGGCCAGCGTCACTGTCGATGGCAATGGCAAGCTGCAGGCGGGCACCCCCGTCAGCGCCGCACTCGTCACACGCATGACGTACGATGCACTGGGTAACCTGACCAGCCGCACCGAAGCCACAAACCGGCCAGAACAACGCATCACCCGCTTTGAATATGATGCACTGGGCCGTCAAACTAAAACCATTTACCAGGCGACCAATGTCTATGATGGTGTTGGTGATACGCTGGCAATCAACGGGGCCAATAGCCTGGCGTCTGCCTCAGAGAGACAGGTCACTCTGCAAAGCACCGTCACCTACGACAGCTTTGGGAATGTCATCGCCAGCCGTGATGTGGCAGGTAATTACAGTTACCGCACCTATGACAAGCTGGGCCGTCTCAGCTATGACATTGATGCCCTTGGCAATGTCACCGGCTATAGCCATAACAGCTTTGGCAATACCACTGCCGTCACCCGTTATGCCACTGCCATCAATACCGTTGCCATCAGTGGTCAGGCAGGCAAGGCGCCGGCCGGCAGCCAGGTTGCTACCGCCCTGGCAGGATCTGCTCATAGCCAGGACAGAACCACCACCACACGCTATGACCAGTTGGGCCGTGCCATTGAAACTACCGAACCTGCGACCTGGGTCAATAGCGGGCAAGATGGTGAGGCCAGCATGCTGGCGTCCAAAGTCACGCGCTTTAGCTATGACATGTTTGGCAATCTGAGCCAGGCCGCTGTACTCAGCAATCCGGCCAATGACAGCTGGACGGTGAGCCGCTACTTCTATGACAAAAAAGGACAAAGAACCGCCAGCATCAATGCGCTCGGTTATGTGACCACCAAAACCTATGACGCCGTCGGTAATGTGACCCGTTCGACCGAGTATGCCAGTGCAGGTAGTATCAACATCAACGGCAGCCTGACCTTACCCGTCAGCAACGACGATGACCGCACAACTGTCTTTGCCTATGACAAGGCGAATCGCCAGATCAGCCAGACGCGCCTCAATGTGGATGTCAGTGATGATGCCACCAGCACAACGAGCATCAGCAGTGGCCAGCGCACCCGTGGCGATGTCACCACCAGCCAGCAATATGATGCCGTGGGCAATGTCATCAGCAACACCGATGAACTGGGCAACAGCAGTTACCGTTATTACGATGCGCTGGGTCGTGTGCGTGCCGTCACCGGTGCTATTGCTGCCATTCCTGCCATTGCTGCCAACAATACGGGCAACAGCACCGCTACAGTGGCCTTAATCCCATTGACCGAATACCGGCGCGATGCCTATGGCAATGTCGTCGCCAAACTCGACTACGCCAACGGTGCCGCGACCGCCACCAGCCAAAGCTATACCACTGCGGCCAGTAGCAGTGATGACCGCATCGGCCTGGCCCGCTACGACAACCGTGGCAACGTCGTACAAAGTACCGACGCCAATGGCATCAACCACTTTGCCTCTTACGATGCACAAAACCACTTGCGCAAACAATGGCAAGCCGTCAGCAATGCCGATGGCAGCGTGCACACGCTGTTTACTGCCTATGAATACGATGCCCTGGGCCGCCGTACAGCGACCATCACACCGGGCAGCAATGTACAGCTCAGTACCGACGGCAGCCAGATCAACACGAACAATCAGACCCAAACCGCCTTGGTGCGCAATGAAGTCAGCTATAACGCCTTTGATGAGGCCACCAGCCAGCGCAGCAATGGTATCGAGATAGCGCACTATGAGTATGACAACGCCGGCCATGTCTGGCGCAGCAACAGTGGTGGGGTCACCAAGGTCATGCAATATGATGTACAAGGCCACCAGACCGTTACGCTGAGCAGTGCCGGCATCAGCACGGCCAGTCTCAATCTGGGTAATGGCGATCCGCTGGCTGGTATTGGTAGTGCACAGGAAGCCGATTATGTATCCGGCCTGCGCCGCAATACGAATCAATATGATGCGCTGGGCCGTGCCGTGACATTAAGCGCGCCTACCCGTGATGGGCAAACCCCGGTCATCCACCAAAGCTTTGATCGCTGGGGCAACCTCATCAGCCGCAGTGACCTCAACGGCTATAACGGTAAAACCACCTACCAGTACAATGCCAGCAACCAGTTGATCCGCCAGGTCAGCCCGGATACGGCAGGTCAGCAAAGCGCCAATAGCGCCGTGACGGCCTTCTATTATGACCGCGCCGGTCATCAGATCGCTACCCGTGACGCCAATGGCAATGTCAACCGCCAGCGCTATGATGCCAACGGCCAACTGATACAGGAAATCCAGGCCGATGGCGGTATCGTCAGCCATGCCTATAACGCCTTCGGCGACCAGACCACTCTGACGGACGCCAACGGTAACCATATCCGTTACCAGTACGACCACCAGGGCCGTCTGCTCCAGTCCAGCAGTGATGCAGTTGGCCTGTACGGCACCAGCACCGGCAACGTCACGGGTAGCACCCAAAGCCTGGTCAGCACCACCAGCTACGACCAGGCCGGACGTGTCATCGCCAGGACCAATGCGAATGGGGAAACCACGCAATATGGCTACGATCTGCGTGGCAACCTCATCCTCACGACGAAACCCCTGGGTCAGTATGAGCAGTATGCTTATGATG
>NZ_JBMPOW010000037.1:0-5555 GCF_049340205.1 Undibacterium sp. Ji49W
CTGAGCGGGGGTCTGCGGAATAAAAGCCTGACGATAACCTACTTTCACACTGGTTGCAGCACTATCATTGGCGCGTAATCGTTTCACGGTCCTGTTCGGGATGGGAAGGGGTGGTACCGATTAGCTATGGTCATCAGGCATAACTTGTTGACTGCTTGTATTGCCGTTGTTTTGGCGGATACAAAAAGTCCAATTCAGAAGAAGTTCAGTAGAGTGTGCGTCAGAGGTGAGTCTTCGCACTAATCAATAATTTGTTTTGTCACAGTAAGCGAGACCATCGCTTACTGTGGTGGTTGTGACTGGTCTCGAACATGTGCCTCCTTCCGGAGTGCACTTTCGCAAACACTTCACAATACTTGTCGTAGCCTACAACCTGCTAAGGTTATAGGGACAAGCCTTACGGGCAATTAGTACTGGTTAGCTTAATGCATTACTGCACTTCCACACCCAGCCTATCAACGTCCTGGTCTCGAACGACCCTTTAAAGAGATCAAGTCTCTGGGAAGTCTCATCTTAAGGCGAGTTTCCCGCTTAGATGCTTTCAGCGGTTATCTCTTCCGAACATAGCTACTCGGCAATGCCACTGGCGTGACAACCGATACACCAGAGGTTCGTCCACTCCGGTCCTCTCGTACTAGGAGCAGCCCCCTTCAAACTTCCAACGCCCACGGCAGATAGGGACCAAACTGTCTCACGACGTTTTAAACCCAGCTCACGTACCACTTTAAATGGCGAACAGCCATACCCTTGGGACCGGCTACAGCCCCAGGATGTGATGAGCCGACATCGAGGTGCCAAACTCCCCCGTCGATATGAACTCTTGGGAGGAATCAGCCTGTTATCCCCAGAGTACCTTTTATCCGTTGAGCGATGGCCCTTCCATACAGAACCACCGGATCACTATGTCCTACTTTCGTACCTGCTCGACTTGTCAGTCTCGCAGTTAAGCACGCTTATGCCATTGCACTATTAGCACGATGTCCGACCGTACCTAGCGTACCTTCGAACTCCTCCGTTACACTTTGGGAGGAGACCGCCCCAGTCAAACTGCCTACCATGCACTGTCCCCGACCCGGATCACGGGCCAAGGTTAGAACCTCAAATAAACCAGGGTGGTATTTCAAGGATGGCTCCACGCAAACTGGCGTCCACGCTTCAAAGCCTCCCACCTATCCTACACAGATCGATTCAAAGTCCAATGCAAAGCTACAGTAAAGGTTCATGGGGTCTTTCCGTCTAGCCGCGGGTAGATTGCATCATCACAAACATTTCAACTTCGCTGAGTCTCGGGAGGAGACAGTGTGGCCATCGTTACGCCATTCGTGCAGGTCGGAACTTACCCGACAAGGAATTTCGCTACCTTAGGACCGTTATAGTTACGGCCGCCGTTTACTGGGACTTCAATCAAGAGCTTGCACCCCATCATTTAATCTTCCAGCACCGGGCAGGCGTCACACCCTATACGTCCACTTTCGTGTTTGCAGAGTGCTGTGTTTTTATTAAACAGTCGCAGCCACCAGTTTATTGCAACCCCTTCGTCCTTCTGCCGCAGGGCAGTCAAACTACAAGGGCGTACCTTATCCCGAAGTTACGGTACCAATTTGCCGAGTTCCTTCTCCCGAGTTCTCTCAAGCGCCTTAGAATACTCATCTCGCCCACCTGTGTCGGTTTGCGGTACGGTCTCGTATGACTGAAGCTTAGAGGCTTTTCTTGGAACCACTTCCGATTGCTTCACGAATTAATTCGCTCGTCTCAACCCCTTGAATTACGCTGCCGGATTTGCCTAACAGCCTTCTCCAGGTTAAAAACCGACTATTCCAACAGTCGGACAACCTTCCGCGATCCGTCCCCCCATCGCATCATACGACGGTGCAGGAATATTAACCTGCTTCCCATCAGCTACGCATCTCTGCCTCGCCTTAGGGGCCGACTCACCCTGCTCCGATGAACGTTGAACAGGAAACCTTGGGCTTACGGCGTGGAGGCTTTTCACCCCCATTATCGCTACTCATGTCAGCATTCGCACTTCTGATACCTCCAGCATCCTTTACAAGACACCTTCGCAGGCTTACAGAACGCTCTCCTACCATATCCATAAATGGATATCCGCAGCTTCGGTGTATAGCTTAGCCCCGTTACATCTTCCGCGCAGGACGACTCGATCAGTGAGCTATTACGCTTTCTTTAAAGGGTGGCTGCTTCTAAGCCAACCTCCTGACTGTTTTAGCCTTCCCACTTCGTTTTCCACTTAGCTATACTTTGGGACCTTAGCTGGCGGTCTGGGTTGTTTCCCTCTTGACACCGGACGTTAGCACCCGATGTCTGTCTCCCTTGCTCGCACTCGTCGGTATTCGGAGTTTGCAATGGTTTGGTAAGTCGCGATGACCCCCTAGCCATAACAGTGCTCTACCCCCGACGGTGATACAAGAGGCACTACCTAAATAGTTTTCGGAGAGAACCAGCTATTTCCAAGTTTGTTTAGCCTTTCACCCCTACCCACAGCTCATCCCCTAATTTTTCAACATTAGTGGGTTCGGTCCTCCAGTGCGTGTTACCGCACCTTCAACCTGGCCATGAGTAGATCACTTGGTTTCGGGTCTACACCCAGCGACTGATTCGCCCTATTCGGACTCGATTTCTCTACGGCTTCCCTATGCGGTTAACCTTGCCACTGAATGTAAGTCGCTGACCCATTATACAAAAGGTACGCAGTCACGGAACAAGTCCGCTCCTACTGTTTGTATGCACACGGTTTCAGGATCTATTTCACTCCCCTCCCGGGGTTCTTTTCGCCTTTCCCTCACGGTACTGGTTCACTATCGGTCGATATCGAGTATTTAGCCTTGGAGGATGGTCCCCCCATGTTCAGACAGGATTTCACGTGTCCCGCCCTACTTGTCGCAAGCTTAGTTCCACACCGATAATTTCGTATAAGGGGCTATCACCCTCTATGGCCGGAGTTTCCAATCCGTTCTACTATTAAAGATGCTAAATCTTGCAGGCTGTTCCCATTTCGCTCGCCACTACTTTGGGAATCTCGGTTGATTTCTTTTCCTGTAGCTACTTAGATGTTTCAGTTCGCCACGTTCGCTTTGCAACACTATGTATTCATGTTGCAATGACCTTACGGCCGGGTTTCCCCATTCGGAAATCTGCGGATCAATGTGTGTTTGCTCACTCCCCGCAGCTTATCGCAAGCTACTACGTCCTTCATCGCCTGATATCGCCAAGGCATCCACCATGTGCACTTAGTCACTTGTCCCTATAACGTTAACTCCTGGTGTCGTATTCCTGAATCTCTTCAGCAATCCGGTTCATCACCAAGAAACGGTATAGTTCTTTACTACTTATGAGTATTACTTTAGCGTTTGCCGTATCTCAAGGAATTTGATATTTCTAAAACTTGTCTTTCGACAGCTTTTTCAAACTCTTTTTAATACTTTGTTTGTTCGATACAATCACAACCCTTCCATAATTTCCATCAACAACTGTCGTCGCTGACTTCTCTTTACAGAAATAATTTTGATTATTTCTACTTTACTTCTTCTAAATTGTTAAAGAACGAGAACTACTTATTACTATGTCTTTCGCTTTGAAAGTACAAACCTAAATCTCAACGTTTTACTATGTAGCATTACCTGCTCTACATCCGCTGACTTACGTTTGCACTGTCGAGATCTGGTGGTGGGTCTGGTTGGGCTCGAACCAACGACCCCCGCGTTATCAACACGGTGCTCTAACCAACTGAGCTACAGACCCGATTCCTGCGACTTCTACCAAATCTTGGTGGAGGATGACGGGATCGAACCGACGACCCCCTGCTTGCAAAGCAGGTGCTCTCCCAGCTGAGCTAATCCCCCTTTCGGGAACATGATCTCTTACCTGTGTTCTCTATTCATCATTAACAGTCAATAAGTGTGGACACTTCACTACGCGCTACTCTAGAAAGGAGGTGATCCAGCCGCACCTTCCGATACGGCTACCTTGTTACGACTTCACCCCAGTCACGAACCCTGCCGTGGTAATCGCCCTCCTTGCGGTTAAGCTAACTACTTCTGGCAGAACCCGCTCCCATGGTGTGACGGGCGGTGTGTACAAGACCCGGGAACGTATTCACCGCGACATGCTGATCCGCGATTACTAGCGATTCCAACTTCATGTAGTCGAGTTGCAGACTACAATCCGGACTACGATACACTTTCTGGGATTAGCTCCCCCTCGCGGGTTGGCGGCCCTCTGTATGTACCATTGTATGACGTGTGAAGCCCTACCCATAAGGGCCATGAGGACTTGACGTCATCCCCACCTTCCTCCGGTTTGTCACCGGCAGTCTCATTAGAGTGCCCTTTCGTAGCAACTAATGACAAGGGTTGCGCTCGTTGCGGGACTTAACCCAACATCTCACGACACGAGCTGACGACAGCCATGCAGCACCTGTGTAAAGGTTCTCTTTCGAGCACTCCCAAATCTCTTCGGGATTCCTTCCATGTCAAGGGTAGGTAAGGTTTTTCGCGTTGCATCGAATTAATCCACATCATCCACCGCTTGTGCGGGTCCCCGTCAATTCCTTTGAGTTTTAATCTTGCGACCGTACTCCCCAGGCGGTCTACTTCACGCGTTAGCTGCGTTACCAAGTCAATTAAGACCCGACAACTAGTAGACATCGTTTAGGGCGTGGACTACCAGGGTATCTAATCCTGTTTGCTCCCCACGCTTTCGTGCATGAGCGTCAGTGTTATCCCAGGGGGCTGCCTTCGCCATCGGTATTCCTCCACATATCTACGCATTTCACTGCTACACGTGGAATTCTACCCCCCTCTGACACACTCTAGCCTTACAGTCTCCAATGCAGTTCCCAGGTTGAGCCCGGGGATTTCACATCAGACTTATAAAACCGCCTGCGCACGCTTTACGCCCAGTAATTCCGATTAACGCTTGCACCCTACGTATTACCGCGGCTGCTGGCACGTAGTTAGCCGGTGCTTATTCTTCAGGTACCGTCATTAGCATTCCGTATTAGGAAACACCGTTTCTTCCCTGACAAAAGAGCTTTACAACCCGAGGGCCTTCTTCACTCACGCGGCATTGCTGGATCAGGGTTGCCCCCATTGTCCAAAATTCCCCACTGCTGCCTCCCGTAGGAGTCTGGACCGTGTCTCAGTTCCAGTGTGGCTGGTCGTTCTCTCAAACCAGCTACTGATCGTCGCCTTGGTAGGCTTTTACCCTACCAACTAGCTAATCAGATATCGGCCACTCCATGAGCATGAGGTCTTGCGAGCCCCCACTTTCCACCTTAGTGCGTATGCGGTATTAGCGTAACTTTCGCTACGTTATCCCCCACTCTAGGGTATGTTCCGATATATTACTCACCCGTTCGCCACTCGCCGCCAGGTTGCCCCGCGCTGCCGTTCGACTTGCATGTGTAAGGCATGCCGCCAGCGTTCAATCTGAGCCAGGATCAAACTCTTCAGTTTAATCTCTGTTTTTCGACAATTTCTTGTCTATGTCACCGTAGTGACATGTCGCTCACTCAAAATACTGACAGTTCAGTGACT
>NZ_JBMPOW010000038.1:0-4644 GCF_049340205.1 Undibacterium sp. Ji49W
GCAGGCCACCAACGACGTTCTGGACGGGGAAGCCGATGGGGCTGGAGCCGATGTCGGCGCGTACGCCTGCCAGTTCATAACTGAGGTTGAGGGCGACGCCTTTGGCTTCCTGATCGAGGGTAGCGACGTTGGAGAGGCCTTGCTGGCGGGCGATGGTGGTGAACGGGACTTTGGCGTATTTGGCACGTTCTACCAATATGGCATTGCGGCCATACTGGCCGGCGATGTTGGTGTCGTTCAATGCCAGGGTACCAGCGTCAGCCAGCACGGGGATAATTTTTAAACCGAACTGGCCCAGGCCCAGGGTGCTGATCTGGGCTTCGATGGGCAGTTCTACGCCATTCAGGGCGGACAGGCCTTTTTCCCCACTGCGGGAGCGGCCTGCCACTTCGACTGTGACCTGGCTTTGGTTGAGTTCATTGATGGCGTCGATTTCTTTGAGCAGGGACGCTTCTTCCGGGCTGACGTTGGTGCTCTGCCCGGGTTTAGTCAGCTTGCGGGCAGCGGAAATACTGCCTGTACCAGCAGGGTTGCTTGCATATGCGCTACCGCTGGAATAACCACTCGTGCCAGCCCCTCCTGCCAAGCCACTTGCGCCACTTGCGCCACTTGCACCACTTGCGCCGCTTGCATTAGCTGCCGCGCTAGTAACATTCGCCGACGCATATTGCTGTGGTAATGGCACTGGTACCGCCGGGTAGCTGACTTTTGGAGGCACATAAGACGTGCCCGTAGCTGCCGGTGCAACTGCGGTCAGTGGGGTACGTGTTACCGTTGCTGGTGGTATCTGGTATACGGTGGCGACACCTGTGGAGGTGCCGGTATTTGTGCCGGCAGCACTGGCCGCACTCCCCGTATTTGCACCGCCCTGCACAATGGCAATCGATGGATTAAGGGCAGCAGCTTGTTGCGGAACAGGTGCAGGCGTGGTTGCAGCAGGCGCAACGGCAACCCTGGCAGGTAACTGCGGAATGCTGGCCATTTGCTGTGGCGCTGGTACAGGCGTCGCAACCGGAACTGTTTTACTTGCTGCGCTTGCCATTACATTGGCAGGCAATTGGGGAATCACATATTGTGCCTGCGCTGGCTGCGCATATTGCGGTTGAACATACTGAGGCTGTACATATTGTGGCTGCACATACTGCGCCTGGGCGGGTGGCGCATACTGAGGCTGTGCATATTGTGGCTGCACATACTGCGGAGCAGCCTGTTGCATCGGAACACCTACCGGTGCAAAAATCGCACTCTTGGAATTCGGTACCAGGGCCTGCTGTGGTGCATAGGCTTGCGCTACCGGCATTGCTGCATTGCGGTCGGCAAAAGGATTAACCCTGAAATCATTGACGCCGGCTGCCTGCGCCTGTGCTGGCCCTACCAGGCGTATGCCATTCACGCCCTGGCCTGCTGCCGGACGCTGGGCTTGCTCCATCGCCAATGCCTGCCTGAAAAATTCCAGTGCCTTACTATTATTGCCTTGCGCTCTGGCGACATTGCCTGCCAGTGAAATGTTGCGTGGATTATCTGGCTGCAAGCGCATCAGGGTATTCAAATGTTCTTCTGCGCTGGAAAAATCCTTGTTCTGTATCGCTGCATACACCAGCGCCTGCAAGACTTCGGGGTTTTCTGGTTCGGATTGCAAAACGCGGACATACAGTTCCCTGGCCGCATCTGTGTCACCTGCCGATGTATAAATGCGTGCCAGGCTCAGCAGCAACAGGCTGTCATCCGGGTCAGCCAGCAACATGGGCTGGATATAATTGAAGGAGGTGGCAAAGTCGCCTGCTTCACGCGCACGTTCTGAATAACGCATGGACAGGATGCGTTGCAGGTCTTTGTAATCACCGACTTCTTCTGCGGTCAGGCGCGGCATGTCGGCGACTTTACGCATCACGGCCAGCACTTCGGCTTCCTGATTGGCGCGCAGCAAGGCCATGCCATATTGCAGCAATAAGCCGGCAGATGGATTGGGTGTGGTCTCCACCGCGCGTTTGATCAGCGCCAGGCCGTGGGCAGGGTCGCCCACCTTCATGTGGAAGGCTGCAACGATGCCGATAAATTCTGCATCATTGCCCGCCGTGTTTTCTATCACGCCCAATAATTCACGGGCGCGGGCAATATCACCGCGGTTGGCAAAGACATTCAAGCGATCAATCTGTACCCGTATCCACATGCGCTTTTGCAGCTCGACCATTTCTGCCTTACGGGCTGCGACCGGCACACGTTCCAGTGTCATCAGGCCTTCCCACCATAACTGCTGCATGCCGCTCAGCAAGGCGCTGGCGTACAGGGCTTCGGCCTGCGGGTTTTCTACGTTGGCCATGGCGTCCATCAGGGCACGTGCTGCACCCGGCGCATTCTGGCGGAGGTAGATTTTTGCCAGTGCGATACGCAACCAGGGGTTGTCTGGAGTGATGAGAATCGCATCTTCCAGGGTTGCCTGGGCGGTGGCAATATCGCCTGCCGCCTCTGCTGCCTTGGCCTTGTCCCATAGCTGGGTAGATTTCAATTCTGAGAGCACTGTCATTTGGCGCGGCGACATAAAGGCACTCAGTTCTTCCAGATCCTTGATGCGCTTTTGCTGGGCCAGCAAACCGATCAGGCTGTCGAGTGCCCCCTGATTTTTTGGATCCTGTTTCAAGACCTGACGGAAATTCGCTTCCGCACCAGTGGCATCGTTTTCTGCCAGCAAGGCTTCACCCAGTTGCAGGATACCGACGGCTTCTTTGGGATCCATTTCCACCGCTTTACGCAGCAGGGCAATGCCCTTGCCGCTGTCGCTGTCTTCAAAAGCACTGCGTGCATCCCCTATCAGGCCCCAGTAATTGGCACGGTCAGATGCCTGCTTCCACTGGTCCTTGCGATTGGCTGGCGACAACTCCACCGCTTTGTGCAACAGCGTACGCGATTCGGCAAATTCATCCTGGCGCATTTTTACCAGCCCCATGCCGCCATAACCGGCGGAATCCCTGGGGTGGGATTTGATCAGGGCCTGGAAAGCTGCTTCTGCGGTCTTGAGGTCGTTGTCATCCAGTGCCTTGAAGGCAGCGGCGCGGGCTTTGTCCAAAGAATCGCCACTACCGGCTTTGGCTTCAGATTTTGCAGCAGCTTTCTTTTCAGCCCTGGTTTCGGTTTTTTTAGCGAGCCTGGGTTCTGTCTTGGATTCGGCTTTAGGTTCAGCTTTAGGTTCAGCTTTAGATTCAGTTTTAGATTCCGCCTTGATTTCCGCTTTGCTTTCCGCTTTTGTAGCGGCTTCGATTTTCTGTTTGCTTTCTGCTGTCGCCTTGACGGCAGTATTCTGTTTGGCCTCTGCCATCACTTTGGCCGGGCTGACTTTTTCTTCCGCTGCGGCAGTTGCTGCCGGGCGGTTTAAATTGGCCAGGCGATCCTTGATAACCTGGTCATCCGGAAACTTGTCGAGGTAACGACGAAAATGTTTGACGTTTTCATTCTTGACGCCCATCCAGGTCAGGGCCTGGCGCCATGATTCAGCCGCCGGTTTGGCGACATCGCCCCTGCTGGTCAATTGTTCCAGTGCGGCGATACCTTCCAGACGGGTCGGTTCACGATACGTCAGTACCTGGGCATAGGCCAAGGCATAGCGGGCATTGCCAGGGTTGTCATTCTTGATTTTTTCCAGCCCGCGTTTGGCATCCGGGTAACCGGCCTTGGTGCCAGCCAGCACCTGATAATATTCAAACGCAGCATCGCCCTTGAGCTTGGACGGGTCACCCATGATCTTATAGGCTTCCACCGCACTGTCGGCATCGCCCTGCTGGGCCAGTTTGCGGGCATTGTCCAACTGCCCTACCCCACCATTATTGCCACGACGCATGGCTTCTTCGGCGGTACGTAACTGGCTGGTGCTGGTCTGTGCACCTTTCAATTTACCGTAATAGGATTTGGCCAGATCGGCATTGCCCGCCCTGGCTTCATAAATCACCAGTGCCAGCAGCGCTTCGGCATTGGCGGGTTCAATCTTGAGTATCTTGCGCCAGGAATCGGCAGCGTTTTCATCTTTGCCACGCTGCGCCCAGAATTGCGCCTGCTCTTTCAATTGTTGCGTCAAAGGGGAATTCGCGAGCGCAGTCCCGCTTTCCAGATAGACCGTCAAAAGCGCCAATACCAACGCTTTCTTCTTAAAAATCATTCATTTCCCCTATTGACCGCTTTGCACCGCTTGTTTTGATGCATTGCCACGTTCTGCAATGTCTTAAAAACAAAAAGCATACTCCCTGCATTTTGAAGTATACCGGGGTAAATAGGAAGCGCATCTTACGAAGCAATTGTTAAAATATAAAAAAACCGCCAGGATTCTGACGGTTTTTATTGATGCAGCTACATTTATGGCCCTTGCAACAACTCCTTAATTCCCTGAATAATAAGGTTTAGGAGTAACCGGCGGGAAGGCAACCGGGGACTTTCTGGTCTCGAAACTATAGCGCAGGTACACCGCCGCCGCCGCATCATTGAAGTCGCCCGAGTTGTCTGCCGTTAGCCTTCCACCCAGGAACAGGTGGGGGCTCAGCTGGTATTCTGCCGCGCCATTGATCTTGAAGGCGAAGGCTGACCGGGTTTGCCCAGGATAGGTCGTCGGGATGTTGATGGTGGGGTTGGCTGCCGCAAATTGTTCCAGCTCTGCCTGGT
>NZ_JBMPOW010000039.1:0-4322 GCF_049340205.1 Undibacterium sp. Ji49W
ATTAAAAGCGCAAGGATGGGATCCTAGATATCCGTATAACTTCATCCTACCTGATGGCAGTTATCAAACAGGAGATCCTATCCAATCAGATGGCAGTAATGCTGACTGGATGACGGAGGACTTCATGCTTGGAAATCAAGTTATGGGGGCAGTTGGTTGGCAGAGTGTGGGGCATCAGTCGATTGCGCCTCCACTTGGATTTGCCCAAGGCACTAATTTTGCGACTCGGAATGCTACGACAAGTGTAGGGGTGGATTCGAGTATAAGCACAGTCAACGTTGCAAATATCAGCGATTTGCTCAATCCAAATGATATTCAGGTGGCTGCGGGAACGCCCAACTACGATTCAACCTATTGGGTCACGGCGGCTCAGCAAGGCTACGGAAATCTACCTAGCGGAACACAATTTATTGTAAGTGGAAACGACGATGCATACATACTCGGGGCCCCCCCTGGAATTAGATTTGACAAGGATCCTTATGCTAATAATTCAGCAGGGTACGTTATTCCAGGATCGCTTCTGGTCACACCAAGTGGTGTCGTGATACCAACCCCCTCAATCGCTGTTGGAAGCACGCAAGGGGCTGCTACACCAAATTTTGGTAAACTTGTGATTGAATTCCAGTCAGCGGTGAATGGCCTTTCCTTGCTTTTGAGCGATCCATCGCAGGCGTTACACAACTTTAGTGTAAACCTCAACAACTTTAGTATAAACGTCTTCGGAGTTGGCTTTCTGGGCTCGAATCCGGAAAATAAAGAATCGAATTTACTGATTAACACAGGGGGCAACGACTCATCACTATCATCAAATACGTTAGTGAATACGGGAGGCAAAGACCCATCACTTTCATCAAATACAATGGTGAATACGGGGGGCAAGGACTCCTCACTTTCATCAAATACACTGGTGAATACGGGGGGCAAAGACTCATCACTTTCATCAAATACACTGGTGAATACGGGGGGCAAAGACTCATCACTTTCATCTAACGGTGTGATAATGAGTCAGCAGAATGGAGGTACAAACCAAGGTAGTATAAATATTCCAGATGGCGCTATTCCTGATTCGAATGAGCTTCTTGCGGGGCAAGGCTTGGCTAATCTCGGATATAATGTGACGCATCAACCAACAGCATCGTCACAAGGAATTGAGGGGGTGCGTACAGCTGATTTGTCAGTGGAAGGTGTTGGACAGGTTGATGTTTATACGCCAACAACTTCAAATCCAAACTCGATAGTAAGGGCAATTGAAGCAAAAAATACACAAGCATCTGGTGTGCTTATTCAAACTAATTTGTCTGATGCCGAAATCAATTCTGTTGCTGCTAGAACTTGGGGGAAGCCAACTGCTCAAAATATCCAGACACTATTTTTTCAAAAACCGGACGGGACAATCATACGTATTGATCGCCCATAAGGAGATAGTTAATTATGCCGAAATTTAATTGCAAATGTGGTCATGATATGAATCTTTCGCAAGGTTGGTCTAATTGCGAATTGGCTCTTATTCCAGAAAAACGAATTGAAGAAATTGGTGATTTAATGGCGGGTGAGTCGAGATTAACTGACGACCAATTTTTTAATTTAATTGACGAGGTAAAAAATACAGTCTATCGCTGCCCTATGTGTGGTCGATTGCATTTAGAAAACAAAAACAAAAAAAATCATTTTGAATCATACATTTTGGAATCGTGACGAAAAAATAGTTTTACCAATCAGAAAGGTGATATTCCTTTTGGCTTTATTAGAGAGATTTCTCAGTTTCGAACCACATGTTCGTTGATATAAGATGTAGTAGTTGCTCCCCGATCTGACAGTCACCCAGTTTGAAGTGCGGAATTGTCAGATCAAATTCAGTTATTTAGTTTTGTAATTTTATCGTGCCACGCCTCCTTTCCGTCAATTAGCGAAAGCCGGGGTCAGGTCTTTCTTTGATACATTTCTACTGAAAGAAAAGCGACGGCGAGTTTAAGCATGGCTATTTTTTGGATTTTTTATGCACCTTAGATTCGCCTTCGCCGATACTATGATTTGTAGCAATGTCTTATGAAGTAATTACAAGACCAGAATACGGTAAGCTCTTCGGCAAAATAGAATGCCGCGAGAGCGAAACCAGTGTTCTGGCTTGTTTCTCTGCCTTGTTGAATTTATCAGGTATCAAAGTCAGGCTCACGCATTTGTTGGGCTTGGCTCCTAAGCCGCGTGGTCAGATTACAGGGCGTTTGTTCCAGGTGCTTAGCCGTCGCCTGGGTATGCAAACTATGCGCATTGCTCAAGCGCCACAAAGCCAGGGTCAGGTCTTACATTCATACACAAAGCCTACACAAAGCCAGGGTCAGGTCTTACATTCATACATTTCTTAAAAAACCTGCTATGCTTCTAGCATGGTAAGGCCACTAAGATTAGAGTTTGCAGGTGTTTTGTATCACGTCACTTCTCGTGGAGACAGGCGTGAAGATATCTATTTGGATGATGACGACAGGCAGGAGTGGTTGACGGTGTTGGCCGAGGTATGTGACCGCTTCAACTGGGTGGTACATGCCTACTGCGAGATGAGCAATCATTATCATCTGCTGGTGGAAACCATCGATGGCAATTTGTCGCGTGGTATGCGCCAGCTCAATGATTTGTATACGCCGCATTTTAATCGCCGTCACAAACAAGTCGGACATTTGTTCTAGGGCAGATACAAAGCTATTCTGATACAAAAAGAAGCGCACCTGTTGGAGTTGGCGCGCTACATTGTTCTTAATCCAGTACGTGCCGGGATGGTGAGTTTGCCAGAGCAATGGTACTGGAGCAGCTATCATTTCTGTGTGCGTGACCAGCACGCGCCGCCGTGGCTGGATACCGACTGGTTATTGGGACAGTTTGGCGTCACACGCCAACAAGCCAGGTTAGCCTATGCCAGGTTTGTACTGGACGGAGTGGGTTTGACTTCACCTTTGCTGGCAACCCGGCACCAACTGCTGCTGGGAGATGATGAATTTGTCGAAAAACACCAGCCTCAATTAGGCCCTGAAGACCTTCGGGACGTGCCTATCGCACATCGACGTGCTATCTCTTTGCCGTTGCATACCTATCAGGAAAACTTCACTGACCGCAATGAGGCCATGGCCCAGGCATATCGTTCAGGCGCTTATTCCATGGCCGAAATTGCAGCCTTTTTTTCTGTTCACTACGTCACTGTCAGCAGGGCAGTACGGGCATTTGAGGCAAAACACGAACAGTAGACTTGTGTTGATTCGCGCCTTCTTTAAAGACATTCACGAGATTGGATGGCGGCGACAAGTCTTATACTCACGCATTTGTTTGTTGTGGAATTGTCGTAAGGTAAGACCTGATCACTTTTGTTTATGTTTAGACTTCGTAAAAACTTTGACCCCAGAGCAGCAGGCAAAAATTCTTATTGTTAAATAATGGCGAGGTATATAAATGGGTATGTCATGGATTATCGGTTTCAATCCAAGCTTTCCTAAAGGAGAGCAATGGAAAGAAGTGTACGTAAATTCAACTGCTGACATGTATTTGTCAGAATTTTTATCTGACGCTTTGGAAAATATTCATCCAACCTTATATGAAAAAATTACCGAACAAAGCGGCGGACACTTCATTCACTTCGATGAACTTTCAAAAGAAGATTTTAGATTAGTTCATGGAGCCATCAATAACTTACTGAACAGCCCCGACTTGACTGACTACCAGATGGAGTGTGCAGCACTTTGGCATTCTTTACTTTCGCCCTTGTTTCAAATTGATGAGAGAAATTGAGCCCGTAAAAATAATTGTGTAAGTTCTCCCGCACAAAGCTGGGGTCACCCATTAGCCCCCGGTAGTCAATTAGTCGAACAACATACTCGCAACACACCGCGATAAGATATACCACGCCATCACGCGCTTGTTTCAAAATGCCATCGTGCCTTTTGCTTCAACGTGTGGTTGCGTGAATCGCACCAGTCACCCATGTGGATCTAGCGAAATATCCAACCTGGATTTCGCCCAAGTAGCACAGCTACTCCAGAAGCATTTCAGTACCGCGTTGCGTCCAAGTGATGGACAGATCTGTGGTCGTTACCAGTACGACCACCAGGGCCGCCTGCTCCAGTCCAGCAGTGATGCAGTTGGCCTGTACGGCACCAGCACCGGCAACGTCACGGGTACTACCCAAAGCCTGGTCAGCACCACCAGCTACGATCAGGCCGGACGTGTCATCGCCAGGACCAATGCGAATGGGGAAACCACGCAATATGGCTACGATCTGCGTGGCAACCTCATCCTCACGACGAAACCCCTGGGTCAGTATGAGCAGTATGCTTATGATG
>NZ_JBMPOW010000040.1:0-3446 GCF_049340205.1 Undibacterium sp. Ji49W
GAAGCCCTGTTCAACAAGAACGGTACTACCTCAACCGGTGGTACCACTTACAACCTGGCCGCAGCCGATGACTGGGACAGCGCCATTACCGGCGGCAACATTGCCGTCACCACCGCAGCGATTACCGTTTCCAATGTCCCGGTCCCGACCATCACCTCTTCCACCTACGACGCCAACACTGGCGTACTGACCGTCACAGGTACTGGCCTGACCGGACTGACAGGGGCGACCAATGACATTGTTGCCAACAAATTCAGCCTGCAAGGTGAAGGCGGTACCAGCTATACCCTGACCACCACCAGCAATGTCGAGATCACCTCCGCCACCTCGTTCACCCTGACCCTCAGTGCGGCTGACCGCCTGGGTGCCAACCTCATCATGAACAAGAATGGCACCAGCTCCACCAGTGTCAATACCTATAACCTGATCGCCGCCGAAGACTGGAATGCCGGGGCCGATGCCGCCGTCGTCATTGCCGACCTGACCGGCAATGGCATCACCGTTGCCAATGTGGTGGCACCGACCGTCACCTCAGCGACCTATAACGTCGCCACCGGCGTGCTGGTCGTGACAGGTAACAACTTCCTGAGCCTGACAGGGGCCGCCAACGACATCACCGCCAACCGCATTCGTCTGCTGGGCCAGGGTGCCTTCAACTACACCCTGACCGATACCCCCAACGTCGACATCACCTCCAACACCAGCTTCACCATGACCATGAGTGCCAACGACAAGGCGGCCCTGGCGTTGCGGATGAACAAGGATGGCACCTCGTCCACCGACACCACCACCTACAACCTCGGTATGCTGGAAGACTGGAATACCGGTGCTGACGTGGCGGTTGTCATCGCTGACCTGTTTGGCAATGGCATTACCGTCACCGGCAACAACGTCGCCCCCACCATCGGTGGTGTCGCTGCTGGCCAGACCGTAACCGAAACCACCACGGTTTCTCCGTTTGCTGCGGTCACCATCACCGATCCGGATGCCGGCGCCTCAGAAACCATCATCATCACCCTCGATGTTGCCGCCAAAGGGGCCTTTACTGCCGCTTCATTGGCCGCCACTGGCTTCTCGACCGCTGATGGCGGGCTGACCTATACCCATGCAGCCGGTAGCCCGGCCGCTGTGCAGGCTGCCATTCGTGGCCTGGTGTTCCAGCCGGCGGCAGGCCGTGTCCCTGTGGGCAGTACCGAAACCACCACCTTCACCATCAGTGCCAGTGACGGTATTGCTTCTGCCGTACTCAATAACACCACTACCGTCATTGCCACCGGCATCAATGCCGCACCGACCAATATCAGCCTGTTGCCTGCCACCATCCTGCAAGGATCCCCGGACAACAGCAGCGTCGGTACCCTGACAGCGACTGACCCCAACCCCAGTGATACCGCCAGCTTTAGCCTGGTAGCCGGGAATGGCACGAATGATCGCGACAATGGCAAGTTCATCATCTCCGGCACCAGCCTGGTGGCCAAGAACCCGCTGGGCATGACACCGGGCACCTATACCATCATGGTTCGCGCCACGGATGCGTCCAGTGCTACCTATGACAAGAGCCTGACCATCACCGTTGGTGATAATGTGCCGCCAACGGCCACCAGCATTACCCGCATCAACCCAGAAAACACCAATCTCGGTACTGCCGATTACAAGGTCAGCTTCAGTGAAGCCGTTACTGGTGTGAATGCGGCAGCCTTCGTACTGGCCACCACTGGCAGCGCAACCGGGACCATCAGCAGTGTCACCCAGCTTGATGCCTCCACCTATAGCGTCAGGATCACGGGGCTGACCGGCGACGGCAGCCTGGGCCTGAACCTTAAAACCTCGGGTACCGGCATTGTCGACACCGCCAGCCTGCCTTTGAGTGGCGGCTTTACCGGTCAGCTGTACCAGGTGGACCATACCGCCCCGACCACCAGTGCCGGTAACCTGAAGTTCTCCAATGATGATGGCATCAGCAGTACCGACTTCATCACCACCGCCTCCTTACAAACCATCAGCGGTACCCTGAGTACCGGCTTGCTGGCTGGTGAAACGGTGCAGGTCTCGCTTGACAATGGCAGTACCTGGATCAATACCACTACAGCGACGGGGGCGACCAGCTGGTCGCTGGCCAATCAGGTACTGGGTGGCAGCAATACCCTCAAGGTGCGGGTGGCGGATCTGGCCGGCAATGGCGGACCGACTGCATCACAGGCCTTTACCATCAACAACACCACAGACAACAGCAATGCGGGTGATTCGGATGCGGATGGGGATGGTATCCCGCAACGTGTAGAAAACGCAGTGCCCAATCTGAGTGGCATCGGTAATGGCGACGGCAATGGCGACGGTATCCTGGATCAGTCGCAGAAGAGTGTCACGTCCCTGCCATGGAACAGTACCCTGGGTAACGGGCATTATGTGACTTTGTGGAATACCCAGCAATTGCCACAGACCAAGACCCTGACTTCGCCCACACCGGGTAATGCACCGGCCGACCTAACGATGCCATATGGCTTGCTGACGGTACAGATAGAAGGCGGCACCACCGGTGGCGACGCCACGATGTCGCTGTACACCGATGCACTGGCGCCGGTGAATGGGTACTGGGTACAGAACAAGGCCGGTGAATGGGTGAACATCGCCACCAATATCGCCACCGTCAATGGCAAGCTCAAAGTTGACTTCAAGGTCACCGATGGCAGTACCTATGACAGTGATGGCCTGACCAATGGCAAGATTCTGCTGACCGGGGCATTGGGCTTCAAGACGGTACCAACGACGCCGGTCACCGGTTTGCCGAATGACAAGGATGCGGATGGCATTCCGGATGCGGTAGAACTGCAAATGGGCACCAATCCGCTGGCGAAAGACAATGATGTCTTGCACCGCTCTGATCTGTTTGCGATGCAGCTGTACCGCGATGTGCTGTTCCGCGAAGCCGATACGGCGGGTGTGCAGTACTGGCAGCAGCAGATTGACAGTGGCAAGATGACACGGGCGCAGGTGGCGGCTTCCTTCATGGCGTCGTCGGAATTCCAGACCGGTATCGGTAGCCTGACGCGTCTGTACTTCGGGGCCTTTGACCGTTTGCCGGACCGTGATGGGCTGGCGTACTGGATACAGCAGGAGAAGGCGGGCATGAATCTGTCCAAGATCAGTGCGTCCTTCGTTGCCAGTACGGAGTTCCAGAGTACCTATGGCAGTCTGGACAACAGTGCCTTTGTGGACCGGGTGTACCAGAATGTGTTGCACAGAAGCTCAGACACGGCCGGTAAGGCGTACTGGCTGGGGCAGCTCAACAGTGGGGTCAGCAGAGGCGATTTGCTGGCGGGCTTTACAGAGTCGACAGAGTTCAAGGCCAGTTCCCAATCCAAGGTCTCGCTGACGCTGGATTATATCGGGCTGCTGGGTCATGCACCGGATGCAGCAACCTTCAATCAGTTGCTGGCGCAGTCGGG
>NZ_JBMPOW010000041.1:0-2628 GCF_049340205.1 Undibacterium sp. Ji49W
TGGTCCTGGCGATGACACGTCCGGCCTGGTCGTAGCTGGTGGTGCTGACCAGGCTTTGGGTGCTACCCGTGACGTTGCCGGTGCTGGTGCCGTACAGGCCAACTGCATCACTGCTGGACTGGAGCAGGCGACCCTGGTGGTCGTACTGGTAACGACCACAGATCTGCCCATCACTTGGACGCAACGCGATACTGAGATGCTTCTGGAGTAGCTGTGCTACTTGGGCGAAATCCAGATTGGATGTTTCGCTAGATCCACATGGGCGACTGGTGCGATTCACGCAACCACACGTTGAAGCAAAAGGCACGACGGCATTTTGAAACAAGCGCGTGATGGCGTGGTATCTCTTATCGCGGTGTGTTGCGAGTATGTTGTTCGACTACTTGACTGCTGGGGGCTAATGGATAACTAACCCCTAGCTAGTCGTAGTCGAGAAGCTAGGCAACAGACTTGTCTCGTTTTCTTGGCATTCTATTTTACCGAATAGTTTGCCATATTCTGATCTTGCAATTGCTTCGTAGGACATTGCTCGCAACAATCGGTATTCAACTGTATAAATATTGATCAAAAATCAAAAAATTTGTCTGCTAATCATTTTACTTTTTGATTGTTATGCCACTTATCAGGAGTGTTAAGATTTCAATGGAAATTCAATTATTGATACACACTCACTTGTATTATTTTTATTGTCAAAGAAAATATATTTAATTCCGTCAATATTAATCTCTTTGTACTGAAATAGTCCTTTATTTGAATATTCTGCCCTTTCATAAGTCTTCTTTTCACTTTTTGGGATTTGAACCAATAGTTCTGCGTATAAGCCTGAAGTTCCAATCAATATTTCTTTTGGAGGGGGGGCAAAAAAAGTATCTGTAGATGGTTCATCATCCAAAAATGCCCGCTTTAAAGCTGCTGGGGAAGTAGCCCAATAAACGACTGTGACAAACGGAGCCAACGGATCATTAGTTTCAAGATTTTTATTGGAAACTCGAGTTCTAACGTAAATATTTGTGCCAACCCGAAAAAATCCCTGAAAAATAGGCTCAGCGGTTTCACCAATTTGTGACAATGGCATTAATCGCTGTAAACTTAAGGCTTCATTCAATTCCATTATTTTTTCCTATTTGGGCCATTTAAAAATTTCTGGTTTTACTTTACCGTTATCAATCGCATTTAAAATGTCAGTCTTTAAAGTACTGTCAGGCCAGCTTTGAACGGTTGATTTAACTTCTTCAGTCCATTTCTCAAGGCTTTCGCTTGATACAGACGTTGGATAGGTTCCACCTGGGCCGCGATATTTGGCATCGGTAACATACACTACGCCAGTATCTGGATTATATGTTGCATAGTCTACCCCAGGTGCAGACGTTTTTCCTGGCTCGATAATTCCAATTCTACCTTCACCCAACGCTTGATTGTATCCATTCAATTCCCCTAAAGATCCATTTAACTCCGAAAATGGAGCACGGCCACCATTGACATTTGCAAGATTTTCGCTGGCGCCATTATTCTGACTGATTACAATATTATTTCCGAACTGGTCCAATTGATTTGGCGAGACAAGCACTTGTGGACCTGTCTGCTGATTAATCGGCGTAGTCGTGACTGTTGCGTCTGTCTGCTGATTAATCGGCGTAGTCGTGACTGTTGCGCCTGTCTGCTGATTAATCGGCGTAGTCGTAACTGTTGCGCCTGTCTGCTGATTAATCGGCGTAATCAATACATTCGATCCTATATTGGCTGGATTCGAGCTCCGGAAGTCAACTCCAAAGACGTTCATGCTAAAGTTGTTGAGCGCTTGCAATGGATTCGTTAAAAGCAATGAAAGACCATTCACTGCAGATGATATATCGATACCATTAAAACTAACACTGTAAGAACTATATCCTGTATTCAGCGTCGTCCTTCCTGGAACAACCACAGGTACCATCACAAAAGTACCAAAAGGCGTTGGAACCGCCATCGCTGCTATCAAAGCCTGATTTGAAATTCCGGTAGTGGAATAAATATCCTTCTTGGTGTTAGGTCCAACATCGTCAAATCCAATCACAAAAGCGTCATCAGTGGTTGTGTAGTCACCACCACCTCCGTCGTTGCCCAAACCGTTATTATCCCAATTTTCCGCATTTCCATCTCCGCCCCCCATTTTGCCGGCATTAATATTGCTCGTTATGAGAGCCGCTTCTTCTCGTGAAACCATCCCCATGTCAATTAACTGATTGATTGCCTCCTGATCACCACTTGCAATAATTCCACCAATAAAATCACCGTCATCCCAGGGAGTCGAATATGCATCGCGCCATTCCTCAGTCATGACATTGCGCTGATTATTGTTCTCGACTTCTTTAGAAGAATTAGCTGCGGTACTACGCAATTGTCTCAGTGCAGCTTCATCCAGTCCATCAAACACACCGTAAGCGATACTGGCATTGGTCGTGCCCGTGGTCACAGGCACTGGATTCACAACCGCCGTTGCGGTATTCGCCAGCGATGTCGCCTGTGTTTTCTGTTGCGCCACCGTTGCCGTGCCTAAATTCAGATTGTTCTGATACGTGCCGGTTGTCGTTGTCGCCGTGCCCGTGGTAGAACTGGCAGTCGTTGTCCCCAGCTTGACCTGCTGCACAAACG
>NZ_JBMPOW010000042.1:0-2567 GCF_049340205.1 Undibacterium sp. Ji49W
CAGGCCGGACGTGTCATCGCCAGGACCAATGCGAATGGGGAAACCACGCAATATGGCTACGATCTGCGTGGCAACCTCATCCTCACGACGAAACCCCTGGGTCAGTATGAGCAGTATGCTTATGATGCCCAGGGCCATCAAATCGCCTACCGCGATGCCAATGGCAAGATCAGTACCTGGCAATACAATGCACAGGGCCAGTTGCAAAGCCACAAGGACATCGGTGGTGCCACTTATAGCTATCGCTATGACAGCGCCGGGCAATTGCTGCAACAGACCAATACCCGTGGCCAGAACCTGAACTACCATTACAACGAAGCGGGACAAGTCACCCAGATCCGTGATCTGGCGACGGACAAGACGACGCTGTACAGCTATAACCTGGCAGGACAACATACCAGGGAGCAAACCATTCAGGCGGACATCAGTCTGCAAAACACGCGTCTGAGCTACAACGCGCAGGGCCAGGTTTCGCTGATTGAGGCATTGGATGATGGCTATATCAGCGCACTCGACTATGACAAGGCGGGTAATCTCTCGCATGAACTGAATGTGCAACTGGCACAGACTGCCGGTACCATCAACCGTCAGGTCAGCATCAGTGGCAGCACCCATACCGTGAGCCATGACACTGCCGCCACTGCGGCATCCGTCACCAGCAACTGGTATGCCTATGACAGTATGCAAAGGCAAACGCTGGCGGAAGGCGCGAGTAACGGTAATGCTGCCAACGCAAACAATCTGAACAGTACGCAAGGTCATGTACTGACTTACGACAAGAACGGCAATGTGGCCAGTGATACTACCTGGGGCAAGGAGCTGGTGGCACAGATACCATTGGGTGCCAACGGCCAGCCAGACACGGGCAACACGAGCTATATCGTGCGGGAAGGCCTGATCACCCGTTACTTCACTTATGATGCCGCCAACCGCTTAAGCACGATTGCGGTGGCCAGTTATGATGCGCAGGGCAACCGTCTGGCAGAGAACCTGGCAACGGTGGTGGATCAGCGTTTGTATGACGGTGCCGGTCGTCTGCTTCAGCAGGGTATCAACAGCAGTCTGGATGCGCGTTATCTGCAGGCTTTGCAGGTCAGTCAGCTGGCGGCCTTTGCAGAAACGGCAACCAGGAATACCCATTACTACGATGCCAACGGTCTTCTCAGGAAAGAGGTGAACTATAACGTACGGGATCAGAATACCCGGGTGATGAATTACAGTACCTATGATGCCGTAGGTAACCTGCGTGGCTATAGCAGTGATGACAATATAGGCAATCATGTCAACGTGAGTATCGATTTTAGTCTGGCGGAGGGGTATTTACGCGCCGGCTCTCAATCGACCTTCAGCAACGGTCAGTGGGCCGAATTCAATCTGTGGAATACCCAGCAAGTCAGTTATGACGTCAACGGCAAGCAGATTCAGGTAGTGGACGCTGACCGGGCGCAGAACAATAACGTGACCACTTACGTCAGCCATCAGATCACTGATGCCCGTGGCCAGGTGCTGGTGAGTGAGCAGGCAGGTATGGCCACCAGTCATCTGATGGTGAATGGTCAGGTGTTTCATAGCTTCACGGAACAAAATCACAATAGCTTTGCGGCCAATGCGGGTAATGGAACAGGTAAAACAGATACCTGGGCTGCGCCCGCTCCAGCCCCAGCTCCCACCACGGCTGCCCTGTTTGCGGCACGGGCTATGTTTGGGGTGATGGCCTTGAGTGATGGTGGGGAGGATAGTGAGGCCGGAGAGGCAAGTGCATTAACGGAAACGCCTGATGAAGACAATGTCAGCTTTGCGCCTGTGATGATGGAGACGAGCGCAGAGGGCACTGCCAACATGCCTCCTGAAATACCGTCGTTCCCACAACCGACGGATATGCTTACGATGCTGACTCAGTTGTCGTTGCTTTCCAGTATGCTCGGTAACGCGACGTATCAGTTGCAGCAATTGACGGCTGCCGATCCTGCTACCCCAGGTGAAGTGATTAATGCCTGGCAAATCTATATTGCGAACGTGCAAAGTCAGGTAGACAGTCTTAGAGCGCAAGTGGCAGTATGGCAAGGAGGTGTGACGACGCCGACCACACCAACAACGCCTACGAATCCGACAACGCCAACGACACCAACAACGCCGACCACGCCTACGACACCCACTACGCCAACATTGCCGCAGCCACCGGCTTTACCGGAACCGGTCACTTCCAACGACCCCAGCATCCTGCAAGCAGCACTGGAATACCGTACGTATAGTTTATTGACAGCAAACACGCTGTTCATTCAGTTGAGTGCATCCAATCCAACGGCCAGTGCAACGCTGATTGCATGGCAGAACTATATGGCGGGCCTGCAAAGCCAGATCAATAGTCTGAATGTACAGGTAGTGTCCTTGCCGCCTGTACAGACCGCACCGAATGCAGCGCAGGTGGCGAGTAATGCATCGTTTGTGCAGCAGGTCAAGCTGGGGACAACGACTGCCAGTTCTACCACGGGCACGGCGACAACGACAACCGGCACGTATCAGAACAATCTGAATTTAGGCACGGCAACGGTGGCGCAACAGAAAAC
>NZ_JBMPOW010000043.1:0-2011 GCF_049340205.1 Undibacterium sp. Ji49W
CGAACAGGTTTTTGTAGATGGTGTTGACGGTTTGCGCTGTGGTCAGGTTGGCATACGTGTCTGCGTATTCTTTCTGAACGGAGAAGCTTTGCGCGATGTCTTTGAGGGACAGGTTGGACGCTGTCCAATAAGCCAGGCCCAATGGGTCCGCTGGACGGTTGAAATAAGCGATGTAAAGCTTTTGGATATCACTAGCTGCATTAGCCATTTAGAACTCCTAATTTATGATTGATGTTACCAATAAGTAAACGCCAGTAGCCTCTGGAATCTATACTTTTTCAGCAATGCGAGATTAGCATGGGCTTTTACACAAAAATGTGACTTGAGTCACAAATACGAATTAAATTGAGGTAATTCCAATTTTAGTTGCAAAAAAAACCCACCGCTTTACAGAGGTGGGTTTTTTGTTTTGCACAACAGGGAGGCTGTTCTCTCCCTGTTGCATGGGTACCGGAGTACCCCTTATTGCATTGCTTGCTACTGAATTAAGCGATGAAGTCGCCGGCAACGATGGAACCTGCGCCAACCAATTTAACGATAAAGTCAGTTGCATCAACTGTACCAACAGTGCCGCCGACGTTTTGGAAGGCGTATGTACCAGCTGCTGTACCTGCGGCTACAGTGATGACGTAAGCCTGGGTAGTAGCTGCCAAGGATGCACCAGCGGCTGTTGCTGCTGTAGCGATGGCTGCTGCCAGTGTGGATGTATCAGCTGTAGCGATAGACAACAAGTTCAATGTTGTTGCTGCTGTGCCTGTCTTGAACACGTCAACACCAGCAACTTTGAAGTTTGTCACTGTATCGATAGCACCGATGGTGGAACGTGTACCAGCAATAGTGTTAGTTGCATCAATAGTATCAGCACCGGAGGACAGTGTGATTGAATCAACACCTGCGCCACCTGTGACAGTAACTGCGCCGCTGGAGATCAGTGTTTGGCCACCAGTACCCAGAACGAAATTACCACCAGCTGCATTCACTGTTGCTACGCCGTCGAACATTGTTACAACGTTTGCACCAGTACTTGCATTGAAGTTTACTATTTCAACACCTGTCACTACTGCACCAGCAGCAGAAGATGCTTTCAGGGTGAATGCTGCTGCAATTGCATCAGTAACGGTCAATGTATCACCAGTACCACCAGCTGCGTTGAGTGTTTTCCAAGCCAGATTAGCAGCTGTAGTAGTGAACGTGTCATTACCTGTGCCGCCAGTGAAGGTTTGATTAACACCGGACAGCGCCAGTGTTACAGAGTTTGTACCATTAGCCAGATTATAAGATTCAATACCGGCTGTACCAGCCAATGTTGTACCTGTGATCGTGCCAGCAGTAGTCAGCGTAACAACGTCAGCACCAGCGGCTGCATTGAAAGTTGTGAAAGCATTATATTGCGCTGCTGTCAGAGTAGTTGTAGCACCACCACCCAAGAACAGAGTTTCAAAACCAGCAACATTAGCACCGGCGATATTCGCACCAGTTGCTACCAATATATCTGCTACGCCTGCACCTGCACTGAAGGTACCTGTGTAAGTCTTAGCTGTTTCCAGTGTCAGAGTGTTGTTACCCAGGCCCAAGTTAACATTACCAGCCAGCAATGAGTTGCCAGAATTAGTAAAGTCAACAGAGTCATTACCTGTACCACCGTTGATAGTAGTGATGCCTGTAGTAGCACCTGCAGCAGTATTAACGAATCCAACGGTATTTGCGAAATTACCCAATGTCAATGTTTTGATATTGGAAATTGTGCCGCCGTTAGTGCCGTTATTCAAGCCGGCTGCGCCAGCTGTGAAACTTACTGCATCAGTGAAAGTGATAGTGTCTGTGTCACCAGCATTACCGTTGATAGTAGTGCCATTCAGTGCAGCGTACACACCTGTGAAGTTATCGTTCACATTGGCCAAGCTTGTGTAAGTACCGCCAGCTACGAATGCTGTTGCAGACAATGCTGTACCACCACCGTTGACTGGGGATGTACCAACAACACCTGTTGTTACCACTGCACCGCCAGATA
>NZ_JBMPOW010000044.1:0-1494 GCF_049340205.1 Undibacterium sp. Ji49W
GCGCATACATGGACGCCCCCCATTTGCAAGAGCATTTTCAAATTAAACCTGACGTAGTCGATTGCAGCCATACATTCGGTCTTTATTGCAGCCGCTTGATGACTGCTGACGCATGATGAAATACGCTGATGGTCGCTCAATCACCCTATCGTGCTTATCGCACAGTGCGCCGAACGAGCTATTGACCATCCCGGTCTGACCTGTCCTGTCTTCATTTGGATTTGCCCAAACAATCGGTGGTGTGCTCCGTTTCTTTGTTTTTACTGCGATTTTTCCTGCTACTGCATGACGTTGTTACTTCACCTGGCTTCCTGCCTCGCCCCTGCTTTGTGGTTGCTACTGTTCTTTCAAACCGGACTGATTACGTGCAGACGTCGTTGGTCTGCGCATGATCAGCCCGGAATATTTCTCCGCTCTGCAGCATCGCCCAGATCCGTCTGGCATTCTTGGCTGCCAGGGCACACACGGCGATGTTATGCCCCCGCCTTTTGGCCAGTTTTACGACCCAGTCTTCGGCATAGGCCGGTTTGTTGATCCTGGCCTGCAAGACAGACCTGGCCCCATGGACGAGGAGTTTGCGCACATAACCATTACCTCGCTTGCTGAGCCCCAACAGGACTTGTTTGCCACCACTGCTGTGTTCCCTCGGTGTCAGCCCCAGCGCATTGGCAAACTTGCGTCCTTCTGTATAGTTCTCTGCCCGTCCAAAGCTGCCGATGATGGCGGTGGCGGTGAGGACGCCCACGCCGGGGATGGTTTCTATCAGTTTGCAGGCGGGATTGCTTTGCAGTACTTGTTTGATCTGTTTCTCTACCTTGCTGATTCTGTCTTCTAACTCACTGAGATACTGCAGTAATTCATCGACCAGGCCGTTGAGTATGCCGAGCGTGCCGCGGCTTTGTTCTTGCCAGAGCGCGACTTCGCGGCGCAGGTGGCGCAGGCCGGGAGTGAGTATCTGACCAAATTCAGCGAGCAGGCCCCGTAGCTGGTTGGCGGTCGCAGTACGGTGTTTGACCCAGGCTTCTCTTACTCTGTGCAGGGCTTGTATCTGTTGTTCTTCACGGCTGCGTATCGTCACTCTCTGGATACTTTCTCTTACTGCTGCTTCTGCGATACCTGCGGCATCTCTGGCATCGGTCTTGTTTCCTTGCACAAAGCCTTTGACGTATTGGGGTGCCATCAGTTTGACATCATGCCCAAGTGACTGGATCTGCCGCGCCCATTCGTGGGCTCCTCCGCAGGCTTCCATACCTACCAGGCACGGTGGCTGTGAGGCAAAGAATCCCATGACTTCGCTACGCTTGAGTTTCTTCGACAGTAGCTTCTTGCCCCGGGCATTGGCACCATGAACTTGAAAAATACTCTTTGCCAAATCCAATCCAATTACGGTAATCTTTTCCATGACGCTTCCCTTCTGTTAAGTAGTTTGTCGAAACTCTACTTTGGCACATCACGATGCCGTTTGGGAGGGAGGCGTCCATTTCATTACCCTAC
>NZ_JBMPOW010000045.1:0-1454 GCF_049340205.1 Undibacterium sp. Ji49W
TGAAGTGACCCCATTAAGTTGGACGTTAATTATCTAAGTAGCCAAGGACTGATTTCTGTATTGCACAGGACTCAGTCCTTTTAGTTTGACCTTGATCCGGTCGTGATTATAGTAGTGAATATAATCCTTGATGCCTGTTTGTAGTTCTTCGACGCTGCTAAATTTGTTGAGATAGAAGAACTCGGACTTCAATACGGCGAAGAAACTCTCCATAGCCGCATTGTCGATACAATTGCCCTTACGTGACATGCTTTGCACGACCTGTTTTTGCTGTAATGCACGCTGGTAGGCAAGCATACGGTATTGCCAGCCCTGATCAGAATGCAGGACAGGTTTTTGGTGTGCTTTGAGTTTCGCCAAGGCATTCTTTAACATTTTCCCGACGAGTTCATAAGCGGGTCGCCTGGCTGTCTCAAAGGCAATAATTTCCCTGTTATATAAATCCATCACTGGAGACAGGTACAGTTTCTCTCCTGCGACATTAAATTCCGTCACATCAGTTACCCATTTCTGATGCATGCCATCCGCGTCAAATTGCCGTTCCAGGACGTTGGGGGCGGTGTGTCCTACGTTACCTCTGTAAGACCGGTATTTCTTTGGTCGTACCAATGACTTCAGGCCGAGCTTGCTCATCAGCCGTTGTACGGTCTTATGGTTGACTCTCACGCCTTGTTGTTGGATAGCCAGAGTGACTCGTCGGTAACCATAGCGCCCCTGATGACGCGTAAAAACGGTGTCGATTCGTTTCTTGAGCCCCTGGTACTTATCCTCTGTCTGCAAAACTTTCTGTTGATAATAGAAAGTACTCCGGGCCAGACCTGCTAGTTTGAGCAGATCTGCCAAAGGGAAATACTGCCTTAGTTCAATGACTACTTGCGCTTTTTGCGCGCTGTCGCCTGCTGTTGCTGCTGAGATTGAACCAAGGCCCGCAACTTTTTTAAATAGGCATTCTCCATGCGTAAATGGCTGACTTCCGCGAGCAAGTCTTCGCGTGTGCGGGTTTCATCATTCATTGGCAATGAAGGGGGTTGTGGCTTGGTGTCGGGCATCTTCTTGGGTCTTCCACGTATACGTGGTACCAGGGCATCTATACCGCCATTATGATAGCAGCGCTCCCAAATACCAATACATCCCGGACTGCGGATATTAAATATGGCCGCAACTTCTCCGTAGGAAAGCTGGTTATCCCATAGGCACATAAGTACAGACAGTCTGAACTCTACATCGTATTTACCAGGCCTCTGCTTCTTCGCCAGTCCTGCGACACCATGGAGACGATATAGGCTTACCCACCTCCTCACCATCGAATGGCAAAGACCATGCTCTTGTGCAATCACTTTATACCCTGCTTTATGAGCAAGATAATCCTGCACTACTTTTAACTTGAACTGCTCGTCGTATTTAGTCATGAAAAAACCCAAAAAGTTGGTGTCCAACTTTTTGGGTTCAGTTCA
>NZ_JBMPOW010000046.1:0-1318 GCF_049340205.1 Undibacterium sp. Ji49W
GCCTGTTTCAATATGGCGATAATCTGGCTATCACTGAATCTCGATGTCTTCATGTAAAACTTCCTCAAAATCTCTATTAAGAAAATTCTACTTTTAAATGCGATTAATTTCTGGGAGGATTACCAATTGGCACCAATTATTCCTTAAGTGCAATTTTCAAATGGGTGGTTCCTTGTACTACAGTGGAACAACTTCTATTGGCGACTTCGTGTCGCACAACAGTGAACAGGGCGGCAGCAACAAGGCGACCATCAATCAAATTCAACCTTACAATCCGCTACGAGAAATGATCTTCCATCAGAAATAACGATACGCTCACCATCTATCTTTGCTAACAATAGTTGGAGTTGCTGGGCTCCTTGCGCAATATCCTTTCGCCAGCCATCAACATCTCCATGATAGCTGACTGGATGAAATAATGATCCATCTGGCAACCAAAGTCTACAACCCTGCGATGTTTTTCCTCCTCGTGTCGCATGCCTAGGACTAACATCTTTAGTCAGTCTATTAAATTGAGTGCGAAAATCAGTCTTTCCGTCATCGGAAAAGTAGATGACCTCTTTCGTGTCGTGAATCACCGTCCCTGGAACAATTTTTTCAAAGCCAATTGGTCCTCCAAGAATTTTCTCCATCTGGTTTATCATATATCACCCCATTATTTCGTTGCAGGCGTAATCACAAATCTGAAATTTGTGATGCCTGCATTATTAAAAACTTGTGTGTAGTAAGCGGCTAGTTCAGGACTGTTAGTGTGATAAATCACGCCTCCATCGAAACCCGAAGAATACTTGATTACTTGATCAAGCATGTTTTGCTGCTCGGCTACCGCCCAGGGCTTATTGCCATTTTGGCTGTTAGGGTTGCGTAGAGGCGTTGCCCAATTGTCAACATATTTCGCTTCAACTGCAGTATCTCTGCCCGCAACAGAAGTAACAGTATCAGCCACACCATTAACTTCTTGTCCATTGACTAATGTTGTGTATTGTCGTTGTTGGAATGAAACGTCACCATAAAGGCCACGTACACCAACTTCGTAGCTTTGTCCAAGATCAATTGCACGCGTACCATTTACAACAACCGAATCAGTGGTCGCAAACGAAACCGCTGCATTATTTACCCCTTGCCCCTCAACAGCCGTTATTCTACCCGTAGTATTCGGAAGGGCAGTATCAATAATCTGTCCATTCGCATTAGGGGCTGTTAACATTCAATAAATCCAAAGGTAAGCAAATACAAGATTGATGAAGGAAAGGAAGTTTCTATCCAATTTTTCATACCGTGTTGCAAGCCTGCGGAATTGCTTTATGCGATTGAAAAA
>NZ_JBMPOW010000047.1:0-1003 GCF_049340205.1 Undibacterium sp. Ji49W
TGATTGTACGTCCAAAGCCATCGTGTGGCGAAATCCTGCACTTCATTCACAGTATCAAACAGATGATGGGCTAACCAATCGTAACGCACGGTCCGGTTGTAGCGTTCGACGTAGGCGTTTTGCTGTGGTTTCCCTGGCTGGATATATTCAATCCTGATCCCGCGTCGCTCCGCCCAGGCTATCAAGTGGGTGCTGATGAATTCTGGACCATTGTCGCACCGTATCGCCATCGGTTTCCCGCGCCATTCTATGATGTTGTCCAAAGCACGTATAACACGCACCGTCGGTAGTGAGAAGTCGACCTCAATGCCCAAACCCTCGCGGTTGTAGTCGTCTATCACATTGAATAAACGGATACTACGACCATCGGCCAGTTGGTCATGCATGAAGTCCATGGACCAGACCTGATTCATTCCTGCAGGCTGCGCCAGAGCCTGTGGTTTGTCTCTGCTAAGCCGCTTTTTGGGTTTGATTCGTAAATTCAACTCCAACTGGCGATAGATGCGATATACCCGCTTGTGGTTCCAGGTGTAGCCCTGCACATTGCGCAGATACAGGAAACACAAACCAAAGCCCCAATTGCGCTGATTGTGCGTCAAGCGTATTAGCCAGTCTTCTATCTTCTTGTTTTCTGAAGACAGCCTGGCTTCATACCGATAGCAGACCTGGCTGACGGCAAAGGCTGCGCAGGCTGTACGTATGCTGACAGCATGTTGTTGGACCGCCCATCGCGCCATCTCGCGCCGCTGAGATGGCTTTACCACTTTTTTTGCATGGCCTCCGCGATGATCTCCGCCTTGAGTTTCTCTTCGGCATACATCTTTTTGAGCCGCCGGTTCTCGTCCTCCAGTTCCTTCATTCTGGCCATCAGGGAGGCATCCATACCGCCAAATTTGGACCTCCACTTATAGAATGTGGCTCCACTGATACCATGTTCACGGCATAGTTCCGGCACTGGTGAGCCTGCTTCTGCCTGTTTCAATATGGCGATAATCTGGCTATC
>NZ_JBMPOW010000048.1:0-854 GCF_049340205.1 Undibacterium sp. Ji49W
GATGTGGCTGTGACGTTACCGCCGTTGACAACGATGAGGGTGTCTGTACCGTCGCCGCCGGTGATGCTGTCGCCCGCTTCAACTGTGTCAGCCAGGATGAAGGTGTCGTTACCTTTACCGCCGATGATGGAGACGTCTTGTGTCTGACCAGAGGTGTCTGCTTTACCGGTTGTGAAGATGCCGTTGCCCAGATTGATGGTCAGGTTGCCTGTGAATGCGGATGCGTCCACGGTCGCCAGACGACCGGAGGCTTGCAGGATGCCGCCCTGGTAGTTGACGGATTCGATGGTACCAACAGCGCCGTTGACGACGTTGGTGGTAGAACCGAGGTTCAGGTTGGTGTTACCAGTGATGATGACTTTACCGGCTGTGCCTGTGTCCATTGGCAGGTTCAGTGTGCCGATGAAGTTGTTGGCGCCAGTGCTGTTGACTGTGAGTGTTTCGTAGCCTGTGCCACCTACGCCATTGGCGGAGGAACCGGAGGTATTGCCACCGATGTTGACTGCACCCACTTGGACGTCGGAGAGGTTCAATGCACCGACGTTGGCACCTGTCAGTACGCCTGCACCGAAGGAGAATTCAACGACGCCAGCCTGGTTGGCGTTGGAGCTGGTGATGGACATGGTATCGAGAACAGACTTGATGTTTTCGATACGGGCATTGTTGGTACCTGCTGCGGAGGCGATACGGGAGATGTTGACGGCTTTGAGGCCGCTGGCATCTTGCAGATCGAGACCAGTCACTGCCAGGTTGGCACCCGCGGAGGATGATCCTGTGAAGGAGGCATTCAGCGTTTGGATGTTGGTCAGTTTTGGGGTGATGAGTGTGCCGCCGTTGTCGTTGGCATTGCCCAG
>NZ_JBMPOW010000049.1:0-795 GCF_049340205.1 Undibacterium sp. Ji49W
CATGCCGCCAGCGTTCAATCTGAGCCAGGATCAAACTCTTCAGTTTAATCTCTGTTTTTCGACAATTTCTTGTCTATGTCACCGTAGTGACATGTCGCTCACTCAAAATACTGACAGTTCAGTGACTTATTACTAAATCACTGTCTTGCTTTATACTTCTTGTGAACACTTGCTATATTATTTAAGCATTTCCAATCCACCTAAGTGAACTGGTGCGCTTCGCAAAGTGCCCACATTTATTGACTGTTAATTGTTAAAGAACTGAAATCTTTTCTACTCAACCGGGTTACTTATTTACCCAGTTTTGCGTCGCAGCGTTGTGTGCGTCAGCAGCAGAGAAACGAGATTATGAAGCACTTTACTTCCACTGTCAACACCTGCAACTCATTTCGTTTCTCTTCGTTCTTTCGAACTACTTAAACTGTTGCACGGCATTCACAGCCACCGGCTTATTCCGCAATCTATTCAATCGCTCATTTCGCCAGCTTACTTCGCTTCACTTCTCCCCGCTCTTCAGCGGGAGGCGAACTATAGCAAACTACCCGCCCTCTTTGCAAGCCTTTGCCGTAAATTATTTAGCAGGTTCCTGGGCGGCGCTGGTTTTGTAGGGTGAGCTCCGCGCACCGGCTTTTGGGGGTGAGCGGGCGTCTTATATATACGTAATGAAATGGTGCGCGTGGCGCATACATGGACGCCCCCCATTTGCAAGAGCATTTTCAAATTAAACCTGACGTAGTCGATTGCAGCCATACATTCGGTCTTTATTGCAGCCGCTTGATGACTGCTGACGCATGA
>NZ_JBMPOW010000050.1:0-668 GCF_049340205.1 Undibacterium sp. Ji49W
AAACTGGCCCTCGAAGGCGACAAAGGTCCTCTGGGCGAAGAAGCCATCATGAAACTGGCTGATGCACTGGATTCCTACATCCCAACACCAGAACGTGCTGTTGACGGCGCCTTCCTGTTGCCAGTAGAAGACGTATTCTCCATCTCCGGTCGCGGTACAGTGGTAACTGGCCGTATCGAACGCGGTATCGTCAAAGTTGGCGAAGAGATCGAAATCGTTGGTATCAAAGATACAGTCAAAACAACATGTACTGGCGTTGAAATGTTCCGCAAACTGCTGGACCAAGGTCAAGCTGGTGACAACGTCGGCGTATTGCTGCGTGGTACAAAACGTGAAGATATCCAACGTGGTCAAGTGTTGGCAAAACCAGGCTCAATCAAGCCTCACGCCCACTTCACAGGCGAGATCTATGTTCTGTCCAAAGATGAAGGTGGCCGTCATACACCATTCTTCAACAACTACCGTCCACAGTTCTACTTCCGTACAACGGACGTAACTGGTTCGATCGAGTTGCCGAAAGACAAAGAAATGGTCATGCCAGGTGATAACGTATCTATCACTGTTAAATTGATCAACCCGATCGCGATGGAAGAAGGCTTGCGCTTCGCTATCCGTGAAGGTGGCCGTACAGTTGGTGCTGGCGTTGTTGCTAAAATCATCGAGTAATA
>NZ_JBMPOW010000051.1:0-589 GCF_049340205.1 Undibacterium sp. Ji49W
TGATCAGGAAGATGATCAGCAAAACCAGCATGACGTCGACCAGCGGGGTGGTGTTGATGGTGCTGTTGACTTCGTCTTCGCCATCACCATCATTGCCAATTGCCATTGCCATAATGTGTTCTCTTTCGTGTTACGCAGACCTTTTAAGACCACTCAACACAGAGGCACAGAGACACAGAGAAAAGCAGGAGGAAAATCTTCTTGCATGACCATTACTTTACTCAGGAATATTCTTTCGCAAGTAATGGTGTTCTCTGGTTTTTCCTCTGTGTCTCTGTGCCTCTGTGGTTAAGGGTCTTGGTTTAACTTAAACCTGATACAACTTATTTTTTAGCTGCTGTCTTGCCCATATTGCCGGACAGAACGACAGAGTGCAGGTCAGCGGAGAAGGCACGGACTTCTTCCATGGCGCTCTTGTTGCGACGTACCAGGAAGTTGTAACCCAGAACCGCAGGAACAGCCACTGCCAGACCGATCGCAGTCATGATCAGCGCTTCACCCACTGGGCCCGCTACTTTGTCGATCGATGCCTGACCGGACATACCGATGGCTGTCAGCGCATGGTAAATACCCCATACTGTACCGAACA
>NZ_JBMPOW010000052.1:0-588 GCF_049340205.1 Undibacterium sp. Ji49W
ACCCAGTGTGGTGCCCAGCTGGTACGCCAGCTTGCCTTTGCGTCCTGCTATTTCAAACGGTACCCCTACCGAAACGTAGGATTTGGGGCTGAAGTAGCCGCCGTGTCCATAGGTGAAGTAGCGCAGGTTCTTTTGATAGAAGAAGGAGGTCAGGCCGAGCCCGGTGGTGAAGCTGAAGTCTTTGGTTTTGTACGCTCTCCAGTAGGCGCCTGCTCCAAATTCGGCCATGGTGTTTTTGGCGACGTTTTTACCGGTCAGTCCATAGTAGCCAAGGTTGGCGTAGACGCCGCCGTCTTCTCCATCGTAGGAGGTGTCGAGTTTGATGCCGCTGCGGGTGACGCCACCCCAGGTGAGTCCATAGAGGCTGTCTTTGGCTCCGGCATAGGAGAGGTAGCTGTCGGTGACTGAGCGACGGGCGATTTCTATGCCGAGGCTGGCGCCATCATCGGATCCACTCCAGCGCAGGCCACCAACGACGTTCTGGACGGGGAAGCCGATGGGGCTGGAGCCGATGTCGGCGCGTACGCCTGCCAGTTCATAACTGAGGTTGAGGGCGACGCCTTTGGCTTCCTGATCGAGGGTAGCGAC
>NZ_JBMPOW010000053.1:0-576 GCF_049340205.1 Undibacterium sp. Ji49W
TACAGCAACCCGTGCAGCAACCGCCGACCGTGAGTAACTTCTCCAGCGTCAAGCCAGAGAACCCGGTCATGCCCAAGGGGCCGGCTCAGCCTGCACCTGTTGCTGAAACCAAAGCGACTGGCCCGGTAACCATCCCAGGCGTGATCGACTTCAATGTCGGTGGTTGCAAACCAGAATACCCACGTGCCTCGTTGCGTAATGAAGAAACAGGTACGGTGCAATTGTCCGTGCTGATTGGTGCTGATGGCACCGTGGCAGAGGTCAAGATCGACAAGTCCAGTGGCTTCCGTGGTCTCGACAATGCAGTTCGTTCCCAATTGATGTCGGGTTCCTGCAAGAACAAGCCAGGTACCGTCGATGGCAAACCGCAACAGACCTGGACCAAAGTCCAGTACGTCTGGAAGCTCGAGTAAGATTTCAGGCAAGAGCAGGCCCCGTTACTGGTCAGTCTGCTCTACCCATGCAAGAGATAGCAAGAAAATAGTAGTCGTAACAAATAAACCAAGTTCCACATAAAAACAGCAGTAAGCAATACCAACCTTATTTTGTTAAAAGGAAGCACCTCAATGAAAACCC
>NZ_JBMPOW010000054.1:0-567 GCF_049340205.1 Undibacterium sp. Ji49W
TGATCAGGAAGATGATCAGCAAAACCAGCATGACGTCGACCAGCGGGGTGGTGTTGATGGTGCTGTTGACTTCGTCTTCGCCATCACCATCATTGCCAATTGCCATTGCCATAATGTGTTCTCTTTCAGATTTCACGCCGGACTATTCTCATAGCCCGGCCAAATACTTTTGCAGAAGTGCTGAGGAAGCGTAGCGAGCGGCGCTAGTTTTAGTTAAGAAGCGCAGTCGTACTTGAGTACGACGACGAACTTACAAAACCGCAGACTAAAAATCGCGTCGCGCAGTAGCTTCATCAGTGCTTCATTTTTTTGCTGCTGTTTTGCCCATATTGCCGGACAGAACGACAGAGTGCAGGTCAGCGGAGAAGGCACGGACTTCTTCCATGGCGCTCTTGTTGCGACGTACCAGGAAGTTGTAACCCAGAACCGCAGGAACAGCTACTGCCAGACCGATCGCAGTCATGATCAGCGCTTCACCCACTGGGCCCGCTACTTTGTCGATCGATGCCTGACCGGACATACCGATGGCTGTCAGCGCATGGTAAATACCCCATACTGTACCGAACA
>NZ_JBMPOW010000055.1:0-522 GCF_049340205.1 Undibacterium sp. Ji49W
GAAAGAGAACACATTATGGCAATGGCAATTGGCAATGATGGTGATGGCGAAGACGAAGTCAACAGCACCATCAACACCACCCCGCTGGTCGACGTCATGCTGGTTTTGCTGATCATCTTCCTGATCACCACCCCGGTGATTACAGATACGGTCAAGCTCAAACTGCCGGCAGAAACAAACGTCATTTACAAGACCAAACCGGAAAACATCACCTTGTCCGTGAACAAGGATGGTGATCTGTACTGGAACGGCAGCATGCGTCCACTGGGTGGCACGGATGATCTGTTTGAGAAATTGAAAGTGGAAGCGGTGAAGGTACCGCAACCTGAGTTGCACATCCGTGGTGACCAGAACACCCGCTATGAATTTATTGGCAAGAGCATCTTGACAGCACAGCGGGCAGGTATCGCCAAGGTAGGCTTCGTGATCGAACCGCCTGCACGTAATTAAGCGGAACTAAGCGGAACTACAAGCAATTCGATACAGACCTGAGACCTCTGAACACAGAGGCACAGGGATGCA
>NZ_JBMPOW010000056.1:0-500 GCF_049340205.1 Undibacterium sp. Ji49W
ACTGCCAGACCGATCGCAGTCATGATCAGCGCTTCACCCACTGGGCCCGCTACTTTGTCGATCGATGCCTGACCGGACATACCGATGGCTGTCAGCGCATGGTAAATACCCCATACTGTACCGAACAGACCAACGAACGGTGCTGTAGAACCAACAGTCGCCAGGAAGGCCAGACCATCTTGCAGACGGCTTTGGACTTTATCAACAGCGCGCTGGATGGACATGGATACCCAGGTATTCAGGTCGATTTGTTCCAGCAGTGCGCCTTCATGGTGTTCTGTGGCTTTGATGCCAGAGTCAGCGATGAAGCGGAATGGGCTGCCTTCTTTCAGGGAAGAAGCACCGGCTTGTACGGAGGCTGCTTTCCAGAACTTGGCACGGGCATCAGATGCCTGGCCAGACAGTTTGACCTGGTCGATGATTTTGGTGATGAGGATGTACCAGCTGCCCATGGACATGATGACCATGATGATCAGTGTGCCTTTGGCAACGAAGTCACC
>NZ_JBMPOW010000057.1:0-486 GCF_049340205.1 Undibacterium sp. Ji49W
TCAATGGCGCACAAAAAATCACCATGGGTGCCGGTAACGACACCGTCATCTTCGATAACCTCCAGGACACACGTGCTGGTCTGAGCATCTCCGACACCGTAGCCGGTGGCGCAGGTACAGGCGACACCCTGGTCATCGACGGTGACCTGACAGGTGCCAACCTGGGCGACACCATCGCCCTGGGCGCGTCTGAATGGACTAACGTTTCTGGCTTTGAAACCATCCGTCTGGTTGGTACCTCCAACAACGCTGGCGTTGCCGGTGCTGGTAACTACCGTCTGACCTTGACCGATGCCCTGATCGCTGCCAACAACAACGCCGGTGTACTGGCCATTGTGAATGACAACGACACAGCCAATGATGCCAACAATGCTGCTGATACCGCTGGTACAGCCATTGAAAGCGCAGTGGTGATCGACGCCCGTAGCCTGAGCGCCACAAGCCGCTTCAGCTACAACGGCGAAGAAGGTGCCTCCCGCACAGCCG
>NZ_JBMPOW010000058.1:0-483 GCF_049340205.1 Undibacterium sp. Ji49W
ATGATTGATAGCACGGTGGTGAGAGCACATCAACATGCTTCAGGTGCTGCAAAAAAGAAGGGCGTCAAGCGATAGGACGTTCACGCGGCGGCCTGACCAGCAAAATACACGTCGCGGTGGATGCGCTTGGCAATCCTGTGCGTTGGTTACTGACAGGGGGAGAGCAATCCGATATGAATCAAGGTTTGCCATTGATTAAAGGGTTTCAGGCGAAGGCGATATTGGCCGACAAAGGTTATGACTCGAATGTTTTTGTGGATTACATTCATGCCAACGGGATGCTGGCCGTTATTCCGCCAAAGAAAAACAGATTGGTGCAGCGTGAATATGACCGCCACTTATACAAAGATAGAAATGTTGTTGAACGTTTTTTCAATCGCATAAAGCAATTCCGCAGGCTTGCAACACGGTATGAAAAATTGGATAGAAACTTCCTTTCCTTCATCAATCTTGTATTTGCTTACCTTTGGATTTATTGAATGT
>NZ_JBMPOW010000059.1:0-449 GCF_049340205.1 Undibacterium sp. Ji49W
TCATCGGCGGTAAAGGTAACGACACCTTCATCCTGGCTGACACAGTTGAAGCGGGCGACAGCATCACCGGCGGCGACGGTACAGACACCCTCATCGTTGTCAACGGCGGTAACGTCACAGCCACATCGAGCGTCATCACCAAAGTTGAAGCAGTCCAGGTATTGTTGAACAATGCAGCCCAGGCTGTAGACTTCAGCAAACTGCCAGACGTCACAGGCGTCCTGGTTCGCAACGTCTCCAACAACAACGTAGCAGCCCCAGCTGACTCCGCACCAGTTGCTGGTACCTCCACGTTCAACCTGAACAAACTGACAGCAGCCCAAGCCACCAACATCACTATTCAACACAGTGACACAGGTTCCAACGCCATCACCCAAAACATCGTCAATGCCCGTCTGGCTGTTGACACAGGTACAAGTGACACCGTTGCCCTGACCATCGCCGAAGGC
>NZ_JBMPOW010000060.1:0-389 GCF_049340205.1 Undibacterium sp. Ji49W
GGAATGGATTTTTCAAATCGCCAGCAAGAGCCGGGAAAGAAATTTATCGGATTAGGGCTGGTCATATTATTTCACGTGCTGGTGGTATATGCACTGGTGTCGGGCCTGGCGCGCAAGGCCATGGAAGTGGTCATCAAGCCGCTGGAAACCAAGATCGTGGAAGAGGTGAAACCACCGCCACCACCACCGGACACGCCACCGCCACCACCACCGAAACTGCTGGCACCGCCACCACCGTTCATTCCGCCACCGGAAGTTCAGGTACAGCAACCCGTGCAGCAACCGCCGACCGTGAGTAACTTCTCCAGCGTCAAGCCAGAGAACCCGGTCATGCCCAAGGGGCCGGCTCAGCCTGCACCTGTTGCTGAAACCAAAGCGACTGGCCCGGT
>NZ_JBMPOW010000061.1:0-357 GCF_049340205.1 Undibacterium sp. Ji49W
GCGGGCAGGTATCGCCAAGGTAGGCTTCGTGATCGAACCGCCTGCACGTAATTAAGCGGAACTAAGCGGAACTACAAGCAATTCGATACAGACCTGAGACCTCTGAACACAGAGGCACAGGGATGCAAAGAAAGGCAAAGAGAAATTCTGAAGAAGATAGAGAAGAGAAAAGCGAATACTGTGAAGTAATCTGATTCTCGTCTCCTATTTTTCCTCTGTGTTTCTATGTCTCTATGTCTCTATGTCTCTGTGGTAAAGATTTCAGGTCTTGAAGTTTGATTTTTTATTCAGATTCCGAATCATTCGTGATGTGAATAAGTGATTCATAAAGGAAGCATTATGGGTATGCAAATAGGT
>NZ_JBMPOW010000062.1:0-357 GCF_049340205.1 Undibacterium sp. Ji49W
TGCTAGCTATAACAATAATGAATATTTTTACGCTGCCTTATACGGGATGCGCGCTTTAGGTAATGCTGGCCTGACTTTACTTTCCTCTGGATTGTATGGCGTTGGTAGGGCAGGCTTTGTTCAAACAGTTGAGGAGTTCAATGCTGCAAGCGCAACATATCCGGGAACCACATATGCCGTTAGGAATACGGGCGGTAGTTATGTAAATAGTTACACGAACGGTAGTTATGTTAGGGGCTGTTAACATTCAATAAAATGTGTTTACATTCGGTATTGGAAAAATAGGATACCGAAATGCAAAGCGACCGCAAGATGTTAAGAGATGATCAATGGAAGAAGATAGAAGCCTTGTTACCT
>NZ_JBMPOW010000063.1:0-344 GCF_049340205.1 Undibacterium sp. Ji49W
TCGTTCACATTGGCCAAGCTTGTGTAAGTACCGCCAGCTACGAATGCTGTTGCAGACAATGCTGTACCACCACCGTTGACTGGGGATGTACCAACAACACCTGTTGTTACCACTGCACCGCCAGATACTGTCACTGCATTGCTGACAGTCGTGTTGTTCACGCCGCCGCCAGTTGCATTGGAAGAAGACGTTGTGTCGATTACCAAAGTGCCGCTAGTAACAGAGATCAGGGACAGATCAATGTTGTTTGCGCCAGCGATGTCATCAACGATAGTCAGTTGATGTGGCACATTGCCTGTGAATGTGATCACTGGTGTGCTCAGGGACAAGGCTGTACGGGCAGC
>NZ_JBMPOW010000064.1:0-338 GCF_049340205.1 Undibacterium sp. Ji49W
GTGGCTGTCAGTGTGTTGGAGACGCCGGTACCGGTCAGTTGGTCTTCGTCTTGCAGGCTGTTGATACGGGCATTGCCGCCTGGTGTGTAGACTTGTGGGGCTGTGAATGTTTCGCCGGAAACAATGTCAGTACCGTTAGTCAGGACGATTTGGGAGCCTGGGCTGTTAGTGACAATCGCTGCGATGGTTGCATCAACGGTTGTTTGTGCTGTGGCCAGTGTCGCTGCGTCAACAACTTTGCTCAGCCATACTTTGGCTGTGGCGTTGGCATCTACACCTGCGTAGGCGGTGATTTCTTTGGTGGTGTCAACAGCTGTGGTGAAGGATGTTGCAGCAGT
>NZ_JBMPOW010000065.1:0-336 GCF_049340205.1 Undibacterium sp. Ji49W
TAACAGAGATCAGGGACAGATCAATGTTGTTTGCGCCAGCGATGTCATCAACGATAGTCAGTTGATGTGGCACATTGCCTGTGAATGTGATCACTGGTGTGCTCAGGGACAAGGCTGTACGGGCAGCGACCAGAGCAGCGTATTGGCTGGCTGTGATAACAACAGCAGAGTTTGCTGTGATGTTTTCAATACCGGACAGTTGTGCACCAGCCAGGTTGATCGCACCGTAAGTAACCAGTGTATCGTTACCGTTACCCAGGTTGATGGTGTCTGTCACTACACGGGCCACGGCTGTTGCTGTGGATTGTGTATTGAGGTTCACACCGTTTTCTGTCA
>NZ_JBMPOW010000066.1:0-327 GCF_049340205.1 Undibacterium sp. Ji49W
CTAACGCAGCTGCACTCAATGGCGCACAAAAAATCACCATGGGTGCCGGTAACGACACCGTCATCTTCGATAACCTCCAGGACACACGTGCTGGTCTGAGCATCTCCGACACCGTAGCCGGTGGCGCTGGTACAGGCGACACACTGGTCATCGACGGTGATCTGACAGGTGCCAACCTGGGCGACACCATCGCCCTGGGTGCGTCTGAATGGACTAACGTTTCTGGCTTTGAAACCATCCGTCTGGTTGGTACCTCCAACAACGCTGGCGTTGCCGGTGCTGGTAACTACCGTCTGACCTTGACCGATGCCCTGATCGCTGCCAACA
>NZ_JBMPOW010000067.1:0-318 GCF_049340205.1 Undibacterium sp. Ji49W
CCGCTGTTGCCGTCGCACCTGTATCCGCACAGGAATCCGCCTCCGCTGCTGCTTCTGCACCAGCTGCAGCCCCTGCCGCTGACGCTGCTGCACCAGCACCTGCCCCAGCGGATGCTGGCGCTCCTGCGGCTGCCGCCCCAGCCAAAGAAATGGTTGAAAACCCATACGGTCTCGACGCACTCTGGAAAACTGGTGACTTCGTTGCCAAAGGCACACTGATCATCATGGTCATCATGTCCATGGGCAGCTGGTACATCCTCATCACCAAAATCATCGACCAGGTCAAACTGTCTGGCCAGGCATCTGATGCCCGTGCCA
>NZ_JBMPOW010000068.1:0-318 GCF_049340205.1 Undibacterium sp. Ji49W
CCGCTGTTGCCGTCGCACCTGTATCCGCACAGGAATCCGCCTCCGCTGCTGCTTCTGCACCAGCTGCAGCCCCTGCCGCTGACGCTGCTGCACCAGCACCTGCCCCAGCGGATGCTGGCGCTCCTGCAGCTGCCGCCCCAGCCAAAGAAATGGTTGAAAACCCATACGGTCTCGACGCACTCTGGAAAACCGGTGACTTCGTTGCCAAAGGCACACTGATCATCATGGTCATCATGTCCATGGGCAGCTGGTACATCCTCATCACCAAAATCATCGACCAGGTCAAACTGTCTGGCCAGGCATCTGATGCCCGTGCCA
>NZ_JBMPOW010000069.1:0-310 GCF_049340205.1 Undibacterium sp. Ji49W
GGGTTTTCATTGAGGTGCTTCCTTTTAACAAAATAAGGTTGGTATTGCTTACTGCTGTTTTTATGTGGAACTTGGTTTATTTGTTACGACTACTATTTTCTTGCTATCTCTTGCATGGGTAGAGCAGGCTGACCAGATTGCGGGGCCTGCTCTTGCCTGAAATCTTACTCCAGCTTCCAGACATACTGGACTTTGGTCCAGGTCTGTTGCGGTTTGCCATCGACGGTACCTGGCTTGTTCTTGCAGGAACCCGACATCAATTGGGAACGAACTGCATTGTCGAGACCACGGAAGCCACTGGACTTGTCGA
>NZ_JBMPOW010000070.1:0-303 GCF_049340205.1 Undibacterium sp. Ji49W
GGATTTGGGACACTTGGGTGACTGCTGTGTCGTTGGTCAGTTCGATGTTACCGATGTTTTTGATGCCGTTGAAGTCGCCGATGGCTGCGTTCGTTGCATTGCGCAGTTCGATGACGTCGTCGTTCTTCTGGCTGTTGTTGGTGGTGTTGTTGTCAACAGCACCGCCGTCAATGGTGTGGGTACCATTGAAGTTGGCATCAGTGAAGATGATGCGGTCGGCTGTGCGGGAGGCACCTTCTTCGCCGTTGTAGCTGAAGCGGCTTGTGGCGCTCAGGCTACGGGCGTCGATCACCACTGCGCTTT
>NZ_JBMPOW010000071.1:0-296 GCF_049340205.1 Undibacterium sp. Ji49W
CTGCTCTACCCATGCAAGAGATAGCAAGAAAATAGTAGTCGTAACAAATAAACCAAGTTCCACATAAAAACAGCAGTAAGCAATACCAACCTTATTTTGTTAAAAGGAAGCACCTCAATGAAAACCCGTTTCTCCGCATTCCTGGCTGCCACCCTCCTGGCCCTGACAGCCGCTGTTGCCGTCGCACCTGTATCCGCACAGGAATCCGCCTCCGCTGCTGCTTCTGCACCAGCTGCAGCCCCTGCCGCTGACGCTGCTGCACCAGCACCTGCCCCAGCGGATGCTGGCGCTCCTGC
>NZ_JBMPOW010000072.1:0-281 GCF_049340205.1 Undibacterium sp. Ji49W
CGTCAGTTGATGCGGGGTATTGCCTATGAATGTGATGACCGGTGTGCTCAGGGACAAGGCATTGCGTGCTGCTACCAGGGCATTGTATTCAGATGCCGTAATCACCAGGGCTGAATTGGCGGAGATGTTTTCAATACCGGACAGTTGTGCACCCGCCAGGTTGATCGCACCGTAAGTAACCAGTGTATCGTTACCATTACCCAGGTTGATGGTGTCTGTCACGACACGGGCCACTGCTGTTGCTGTGGATTGTGTATTGAGGTTCACACCGTTTTCTGTCA
>NZ_JBMPOW010000073.1:0-276 GCF_049340205.1 Undibacterium sp. Ji49W
TCATAGGCAATACCCCGCATCAACTGACGATTATTGATGACGTGGGTGGCATCAACAATATCGACCTGTCGCTGATTGCGATTACGGGTGGCAATCTGGTGTTTGATGTGACCTCGGCATCGAATGCGGCGGGTGGTGGGGTCAACAACATGACGACCTCGAATGCCATCACCACTTCGGGTGGCGCGACGGCGATCGCAGGTATTGTAGGGACATCTCCAACCAACGGTGGTGGCATTGCATTGAATCCGACGGTGTTGACTGCGGGTGGGGTGT
>NZ_JBMPOW010000074.1:0-275 GCF_049340205.1 Undibacterium sp. Ji49W
TCTTGAAGGCGAAGGCTGACCGGGTTTGCCCAGGATAGGTCGTCGGGATGTTGATGGTGGGGTTGGCTGCCGCAAATTGTTCCAGCTCTGCCTGGTCTGACGGCGAGTTGGGGTAGTACGGGGCTTCGAGTTCTCTGAAGTGTTGCAAACCCAGTGTGGTGCCCAGCTGGTACGCCAGCTTGCCTTTGCGTCCTGCTATTTCAAACGGTACCCCTACCGAAACGTAGGATTTGGGGCTGAAGTAGCCGCCGTGTCCATAGGTGAAGTAGCGCAGG
>NZ_JBMPOW010000075.1:0-265 GCF_049340205.1 Undibacterium sp. Ji49W
AGAAACGAGATTATGAAGCACTTTATCTTCACTGTCAACACCTGCAACTCATTTCGTTTCTCTTCGCTCTTTCGAACTACTTAAACTGTTGCACGGCATTCACAGCTACCGGCTTATTCCGCAATCTCTTCAATCGCGCATTTCGCCAGCTTTACTTCGCTTCATTTCTCCCCGCTCTTCAGCGGGAGGCGAACTATAGCAAACTACCCGCCCTCTTTGCAAGCCTTTGCCGTAAATTATTTAGCAGGTTCCTGGGTGCTGCTGG
>NZ_JBMPOW010000076.1:0-255 GCF_049340205.1 Undibacterium sp. Ji49W
ACTGTGCCTGTGTGGGCAGCTACGCTACCCAGGGCAACGGTGTTGTTTTCTGAATCAGCGTCAACGATGGTGACGTTTTCAGCGGCGCCTGTTGTCAGGGTGACGTTGAAACGTGGATCGGTGTTCAGGCCTTCGGCGATGGTCAGGGCAACGGTGTCACTTGTACCTGTGTCAACAGCCAGACGGGCATTGACGATGTTTTGGGTGATGGCGTTGGAACCTGTGTCACTGTGTTGAATAGTGATGTTGGTGGCT
>NZ_JBMPOW010000077.1:0-255 GCF_049340205.1 Undibacterium sp. Ji49W
GATCGAGACCAGTCACTGCCAGGTTGGCACCCGCGGAGGATGATCCTGTGAAGGAGGCATTCAGCGTTTGGATGTTGGTCAGTTTTGGGGTGATGAGTGTGCCGCCGTTGTCGTTGGCATTGCCCAGTGTGGCTGTCAGTGTGTTGGAGACGCCGGTACCGGTCAGTTGGTCTTCGTCTTGCAGGCTGTTGATACGGGCATTGCCGCCTGGTGTGTAGACTTGTGGGGCTGTGAATGTTTCGCCGGAAACAATGT
>NZ_JBMPOW010000078.1:0-255 GCF_049340205.1 Undibacterium sp. Ji49W
GATCGAGACCAGTCACTGCCAGGTTGGCACCCGCGGAGGATGATCCTGTGAAGGAGGCATTCAGCGTTTGGATGTTGGTCAGTTTTGGGGTGATGAGTGTGCCGCCGTTGTCGTTGGCATTGCCCAGGGTGGCTGTCAGTGTGTTGGAGACGCCGGTACCGGTCAGTTGGTCTTCGTCTTGCAGGCTGTTGATACGGGCATTGCCGCCTGGTGTGTAGACTTGTGGGGCTGTGAATGTTTCGCCGGAAACAATGT
>NZ_JBMPOW010000079.1:0-255 GCF_049340205.1 Undibacterium sp. Ji49W
TACCAGCAACTGGTGCGGAGTCAGCTGGGGCTGCTACGTTGTTGTTGGAGACGTTGCGAACCAGGACGCCTGTGACGTCTGGCAGTTTGCTGAAGTCTACAGCCTGGGCTGCATTGTTCAACAATACCTGGACTGCTTCAACTTTGGTGATGACGCTGGATGTGGCTGTGACGTTACCGCCGTTGACAACGATGAGGGTGTCTGTACCGTCGCCGCCGGTGATGCTGTCGCCCGCTTCAACTGTGTCAGCCAGGA
>NZ_JBMPOW010000080.1:0-255 GCF_049340205.1 Undibacterium sp. Ji49W
ACTGTGCCTGTGTGGGCAGCTACGCTACCCAGGGCGACGGTGTTGTTTTCTGAATCAGCGTCAACGATGGTGACGTTTTCAGCGGCGCCTGTTGTCAGGGTGACGTTGAAACGTGGATCGGTGTTCAAGCCTTCGGCGATGGTCAGGGCAACGGTGTCACTTGTACCTGTGTCAACAGCCAGACGGGCATTGACGATGTTTTGGGTGATGGCGTTGGAACCTGTGTCACTGTGTTGAATAGTGATGTTGGTGGCT
>NZ_JBMPOW010000081.1:0-255 GCF_049340205.1 Undibacterium sp. Ji49W
TCATCGGCGGTAAAGGTAACGACACCTTCATCCTGGCTGACACAGTTGAAGCGGGCGACAGCATCACCGGCGGCGACGGTACAGACACCCTCATCGTTGTCAACGGCGGTAACGTCACAGCCACATCGAGCGTCATCACCAAAGTTGAAGCAGTCCAAGTATTGTTGAACAATGCAGCCCAGGCTGTAGACTTCAGCAAACTGCCAGACGTCACAGGCGTCCTGGTTCGCAACGTCTCCAACAACAACGTAGCAG
>NZ_JBMPOW010000082.1:0-255 GCF_049340205.1 Undibacterium sp. Ji49W
CATAGTTACCCAGCAATACCACGCGGTCAGCACCTGCACCCAGGCTCAGGAAGTTGGCGCCACGGCCCAGTGTCACGTCCAGTGCAGATTGCGCTGTCAGTGCACCAGCATCGATGGACACACCAACAGTTGCGTTAGCAACGTTGACGTTGTCGATCGCACGGATGGTCAGACGTTCGATGTGGGTGGTGGTGTTAGCAGCTTGATAGCTGTCAACCAGGGCATCAACGATGGTGTCATTCAACTGGATTTGGG
>NZ_JBMPOW010000083.1:0-255 GCF_049340205.1 Undibacterium sp. Ji49W
CCACGGTGCCATCAGCACCAATCAGCACGGACAATTGCACCGTACCTGTTTCTTCATTACGCAACGAGGCACGTGGGTATTCTGGTTTGCAACCACCGACATTGAAGTCGATCACGCCTGGGATGGTCACCGGGCCAGTCGCTTTGGTTTCAGCAACAGGTGCAGGCTGAGCCGGCCCCTTGGGCATGACCGGGTTCTCTGGCTTGACGCTGGAGAAGTTACTCACGGTCGGCGGTTGCTGCACGGGTTGCTGTA
>NZ_JBMPOW010000084.1:0-247 GCF_049340205.1 Undibacterium sp. Ji49W
GGTTACAAAGGAGTTAGCCTTAAATTCGTCGCTCCAGCGCAGGCTGGAGCCTGGTGGCGTTGATTGAAGCGCCGTGCGGTGTGATCAGGATACGCTTGAGCGCCAGGAGAGCGGTGCGCGCAGCGCATACATGGACGCCCCCCATTTGCAAGAGCATTTTCAAATTAAACCTGACGTAGTCGATTGCAGCCATACATTCGGTCTTTATTGCAGCCGCTTGATGACTGCTGACGCATGATGAAATACG
>NZ_JBMPOW010000085.1:0-246 GCF_049340205.1 Undibacterium sp. Ji49W
GTTATCGTCAGGCTTTTATTCCGCAGACCCCCGCTCAGTTAATGAGTGGGGGTTTTGCTTTTGCGCGGACGGAATATCACCGCGTAAAACAACTTCAAGAACGTAGCGCTTCTTCAATGCGTAGGGTAATGAAATGGACGCCTCCCTCCCAAACGGCATCGTGATGTGCCAAAGTAGAGTTTCGACAAACTACTTAACAGAAGGGAAGCGTCATGGAAAAGATTACCGTAATTGGATTGGATTTGG
>NZ_JBMPOW010000086.1:0-234 GCF_049340205.1 Undibacterium sp. Ji49W
CAGCGCAATCTGCACTGGACGTGACACTGGGCCGTGGCGCCAACTTCCTGAGCCTGGGTGCAGGTGCTGACCGCGTGGTATTGCTGGGTAACTATGTTGCCGGTACGTACAACGTGACAGAAAACGGTGTGAACCTCAATACACAATCCACAGCAACAGCCGTGGCCCGTGTAGTGACAGACACCATCAACCTGGGTAACGGTAACGATACACTGGTTACTTACGGTGCGATCA
>NZ_JBMPOW010000087.1:0-219 GCF_049340205.1 Undibacterium sp. Ji49W
CCCAAATCCAGTTGAATGACACCATCGTTGATGCCCTGGTTGACAGCTATCAAGCTGCTAACACCACCACCCACATCGAACGTCTGACCATCCGTGCGATCGACAACGTCAACGTTGCTAACGCAACAGTTGGTGTGTCCATCGATGCTGGTGCACTGACAGCGCAATCTGCACTGGACGTGACACTGGGCCGTGGCGCCAACTTCCTGAGCCTGGGTG
>NZ_JBMPOW010000088.1:0-201 GCF_049340205.1 Undibacterium sp. Ji49W
GTGGCGCCAACTTCCTGAGCCTGGGTGCAGGTGCTGACCGCGTCGTATTGCTGGGTAACTATGTTGCCGGTACCTACAACGTGACAGAAAACGGTGTGAACCTCAATACACAATCCACAGCAACAGCCGTGGCCCGTGTAGTGACAGACACCATCAACCTGGGTAACGGTAACGATACACTGGTTACTTACGGTGCGATCA